>NZ_JBKFBD010000009.1:0-133924 GCF_053345975.1 Microbacterium sp. C23T
CCCGGAGCGCCCCCCCCCCCCCCCCCGCCCCGCGGGGGGCCGGGCGCTGTGCGACGGAAGGGTCAGCCGCCGATCGCGGCGGCGGCATCCTTCGCGGCGTTCTTCGCAGCGGTGCCCGCGTCGCCGGCTGCGGACAGCGCGTCGGCCCCCGCGGTCTTCAGCGCGAAGGCCTGCAGCAGCGTCGTGAGGTCGAGGCCGGTGAGACCCTTCACGACCTCGGTGCCCTCGCCGAGCACGCGTCCGACGGTCTTCGTCATCTCGGATGCGCCATCGGTCGAGACGACGGTGAGCTTGTCGATCGACGCGATCGGCTCGGCCGCGGCCCGCACGATGTCGGGCAGGCGCGAGATGATCTCCTGCGCGAGCGCGGCCTCGCCGTACTTCTGCAGCGCGAGAGCCTTCGCGTCGGTCGAGGCGGCCTCGGCGAGACCCTCGGCCTGGATCGCCGAGGCGCGGGCCTCACCCTCGGCCTTGATGCCGGCGGCGAGGGCGACCTGCTTGTCGCGCTCGGCCTCACCCGAGAAGCGCACCGCGGTCGCCGCGGCTTCGGCGTCCTGCACGGCGGCGACCTTGTTCGCCTCGGCGATCTTGGTGCGCTTGTAGGCGTCGGCCTCCGTCGCGGCGTTGGCCGCGTCACGGAGGGCCGTCGCGCGCTGCACCTCGGCGTAGGCCTGCGCCTCGGCGGGCTTGCGGATCTCGATATCGAGACGCTCCTGCGTCACGAGCGCCTGCTCGGTGAGGGCCTCGCGCTCCTGCACGGCGACGAGCTTGTCCTGCTCGGCCGTGGCGAGCTGGCCGGAAGCCTGCGCTTCGGCGTTCGCGCGGTCGGTCTCGGCCTTGATCGTGGCCTGCTTGAGGGCGAGCGCCTTCTGGCGCTCAGCGATCTGCTCCGACGCCTCGATGCGCGCGAACTCGCTGGCGCGGGATGCCTCGGCCTCGCTGATCTCGGCGACCTGACGCGCGCGGGCGGCCTCGGCGCGGCCGAGGTTGGCGAGGTAGTCGCTGCCGGGCGTGGAGATGTCGCTGATGTTGAGGAGGTCGACCTGCAGGCCCTGCTCGACGAGGTCGGCCTTGGTCTCGGCGACGACGCGGTCGGAGAGGCTCTTGCGGTCGGAGATGATCTGCTCGATGGTCATGTCGCCGACGATCGAGCGGAGCGACCCTTCGAGCGACTCCTTGATGATCTCGGTGAGGAGGTCCTGCTGCGAGAGGAAGCGCTGTGCGGCGCGGCGCACGCCGTCCTCCGTGCCGGAGACCTTGAAGTTGATCGAGGCCTTGATCGCGATCTTGATGCGGTTCTTGTCGACGCCCTCGACGGTGATGCCGATCTGACGCTGCTCGAGCGAGATCGAGAAGCCCTGCTGGAGGATCGGCCACACGAACGTGCGACCGCCGATCACGACGCGCTGGCCGCTGCCGGTCTCGCCGTGTGCCGGGCGGCCGGCCCCGCGTCCGACGATCACGAGGGCCTCGTTCGGAGGCACGCGGCGGATGCGCCGCGCGATGAAGGTGATCAGTCCGAGCACCGCCACGATGAGGGCGACGACCGCGATGATCTGGATGAGTTCGTTCGTCATGGACGACCTTTCTCGTGGGATGCCGCGACCCGGGGTTCCCGACCCGGACCGCGGTGGGGATCTACTCCGCGACGACCTTGACGCGGGTGCCGGCGTGCTCGATGACGCGCACGCGCACGCCCTCGGCGATGGTGTCGTCCGCGTAGGCGAGGCGTCGCTCGACCTCGTGCGGACCGTCGAGGCTGACCTCGCCGCCGGCAGGGGAGACCGTCGAGCGCGTGACGCCCGACAGGCCGAGCGCCGACGCCGGCACGCCGTCCGAGCTCTTGGTCAGCCGCTTCACGAAGAGCACGGCGATGACGTAGGCGATGATCGCCAGCACCGCGGCGAGCACGTACGCCCAGAGCGTGTCGAGCCCGTTCGTGGTGGTGAGGGCGCCGGATGCGCCGAACACCACGGCCGCGATGCCCAGGGCGGTGCCCGAGATGGCGCCGTCGCCGATGTCGAAGTGGTCGAAGATGTCGCCGACGATGAGCGAGATCAGCAGCACGGCGAGGCCGACGCCTCCGACGATCAGGAAGGGCAGCACGGTGTCTCCTGCAAGGGTGCGGGGCGGGCGGGTCCTTCCACCCTAGCCAGGGGTTGGGACCCGGTGTCCAATCCGGGACCGGATGTGGAAAACGCGCTCCGCAGGCGTGCTGTCGATGCATCCGTCCCTCTCGACAGCACGATGACAGCGGCGTGACAGCGGGACGCCGGGGGCGACAGCGGGGTGACAATGCCGCGGGCGCACTCTGGGTGACGTCGAAAGGCGAATCCCATGACCATCACCAGTTCCGCATCCCGCACCCCTGCGGTCCGCGCCGAAGGCCTCGTCAAGAGCTTCGGCGCCAACCGCGCGGTCGACGGCGTCGATCTGACCGTCGAAGCCGGCACCGTCTACGGTGTGCTCGGCCCCAACGGCGCGGGCAAGACCACCACCATCAGCATGCTGGCCACCCTGCTGCGCCCCGACGCCGGGAAGGCCGAGATCTTCGGCTACGACGTCGTGCGCCACCCGCAGATCGTGCGCCAGCTCATCGGCCTCACCGGCCAGTTCGCGTCCGTCGACGAGACGCTCTCGGCCACCGAGAACCTCGTCATCTTCGGCCGCCTCCTCGGGCTCTCGCGCATCGACGCGAAGCGCAAGGCCGCAGAGCTCCTCGAGGAGTTCTCGCTCACCGAGGCCGCCACCCGGCCTCTGGCGAAGTTCTCCGGCGGCATGCGCCGCCGCCTCGACCTCGCAGCATCCCTCATCGCCCAGCCTCCGCTGATCTTCCTCGACGAGCCGACCACGGGGCTCGACCCGCGCACCCGTGGGCAGATGTGGGACACGATCCGCCGGCTCGTGGCGACGGGGTCGACGGTGCTGCTCACGACGCAGTACCTCGATGAAGCCGACCAGCTCGCCGACCGCATCGCCGTCATCGACCGCGGCACCGTCGTCGCCGAGGGCACGGCGCTCGAGCTCAAGGCCTCGGTCGGCCAGTCCTCGCTGCTGCTGCGGCTGCGCGCGGGATCCGACATCGTCGAGGCGCAGCGCGAGATCTCGCGCGTGCTGGGTGTGACGGCCATCGTCTCGCCCGAGGCCGCACGTCTCACCGTGCCGATGAGCGACCCCGATCGCGTCGCCGACCTGCTCGTGGCGTTCCGCGACGCCGATCTGCACCTCGAGGAGCTCAGCGTGCAGCAGCCGTCGCTCGACGAGGTCTTCCTGACCCTCACCGGCAAGGGCGTGCCGGAGGACGACGAGGCCGCCCACGCGACGGCCGACGAACTCGAAGGAGCCCGCGCATGACCGCCATCGCGACCCCCATCACCCCGGTCGCCGACCGCGACCTCTCGAACCGCTCGACGCTCGGCCTGACGGTGCGCAACACCCTCACCATGGCGTGGCGCGGCATCCTGAAGATCCGGCGCACCCCCGAGCAGCTCATCGACGTGACGGTGCAGCCGATCATCTTCACGCTGATGTTCACGTACATCTTCGGCGGCGCGATCGCCGGCGATGTGCAGAACTACCTGCCGATCATCATCCCGGGGATCCTCGTGCAGACCGTGATCACGACCTCCGTCGTCACCGGAGTGCAGCTGCGCGAAGACATGGACAAGGGCGTGTTCGACCGCTTCCGCTCGCTCCCGATCGCCCGCATCGCGCCGCTGTCGGGCGCGCTGCTGGCCGACACCCTGCGCTACACGATCGCCACGACGCTCACGTTCACGATGGGCTTCATCATGGGCTTCCGCCCCGGCGGCGGACTGGCGGGCGTGATCGCGGCCGGGCTCCTCGTCATCGCCTGCTCGTGGGCGATGAGCTGGATCTTCGCCTTCTTCGGCGTGATCGCGCGCACCGCCTCGAGCGTGCAGGGCATCTCGATGCTCATCCTCTTCCCGCTGACGTTCCTCTCGAACGCGTTCGTGCCGGCCGACACCATGCCCGACTGGCTGCAGTGGTTCGTCGAGGCGAACCCCGTCTCGCACCTCGTGACGGCGGTGCGCGGGCTGGTGAACGACGGCACGGTGACGGCCGACGTCTTCACCGCGCTGCTGGGCGCGGCCGTGATCGTGGCCGTGTTCGCACCCCTCACGGTGCGCGCGTACATGCGGAAGGCGTGAGTGGATGCCGCGGCCCGCGGCTCTGACGACGGGCCGGGGTGGGAAGGGCCGGGGTGGCGGAAGCTGCCCCGGCCCTTCGGCGTCGCGCGCGGATGGTTGACTGGTGGGGTGCCGCTGGAGGAGTGCCGCACAGGCGACGTCGCGGCGCTGACGGCGTTCCTGCGCGAGGTCGACCTGACGCTGAGCGGCCTCGATGCGCCGAGCGTGCGGCTGTGGCTGGACCGCGACCAGCACGGCGCGATCGTCGGCAGCACGGGCTACGAGATCAGCGCGGACGGCCGGCATGCGCTGATCCGCAGCGTGGCCGTGAGCCCCGCCCGGCGGTCGCGGGGGAGCGGTACGGCCCTGGCTCGATTCGCGCTGGATCGCGCGGCAGACGAGGGTGCGAGCACCGCGTGGCTGTTCAGCCGTCGCTCGGGACCGTTCTGGCAGGGTCTGGGGTTCTCGCCGGCGGATCGTGACGAGCTCGCGCAGGCGCTGGCCGACACCCATCAGGTGCAGTTGTTCCGGCGGACCGGCCAACTCGATCGCGAGGTGGCCTGGTCGAGACCGCTGAGTCAGGTCTGACGGTCCTCGCGACGGGCCGGCCGTGCGCTTCATGTGCTCTCGCCGAGTGCACCCGTCGTGCGCGCGAGGATCGTGTGCGCTCGGCGAGAGCACGTGTTCTCAACGGATGCCTCGGGCCGGCGCAGCTCCGCCCCGCGGGGTCGGTCAGGCTCAGCCGAGCGGCGCGACGAGAGCGGCGATGTCGTCGTCACCGTCTGATTCGCCCCCCGCCGTCGGAACAGCGGCATCCGGCAGCAGCACGTCGTTCCCGAGACGCTCGCGGTGAATGTCGGAGGTTGCTTCTAGTCTCTGGCTAAGAGATCGAGCTCGTGCCCACTTCGTTCGGTCTTCCGTCGCACCCGTCTGGGTGCTGTGCAGCGGGAGCATCATGGGCCAGCGAGTCGGCAGTGACGACGCGACCTGGGGTGCGCTGGACCGGGTGGTGACCGAGGTGCAGGCGACCCGCGCGGCGATCGCGCGGTTGCAGGCAGCAGAGGTGCGGTTGCTCACGGATGCAGCCGAGATCGTGCGTGCTCGGGAGCATTCCCGACGCGCGGCGGGTCGCAAGAGTCCGCACGACCTGCCGTTGCGGGAGATCTCCGCCGAGCTCGGCGCGGCGATGCGGCTGAGTGACCGGGCGGTGCAGGCGCGGATGTCGGCGGCGAGCACGCTCCGCGAGTCGTTCGGGGCGACGTTCGTGGCGCTGGTGGAGGGGCGCATCGACCTGGCGCACGCGTCGGCGATCGTCGACGCCGGCGCGGTGATCGCCGACGCGGGGATGCGGGAGCAGTACGAACGCATCGTGCTGGACGCCGCCGGGTTCGAGACCCCGCACCGGCTCCGCGCGATCGCCCGGGTGGTCGCCGGCCGCATCGACCCCGACCTGGCCGAAGAACTCCGGCGCCGTGCCGCCACGCAGCGGCGGATCCGGGTCGTCGACCTGGACGACGGCATGTCACGGCTGCTCGCCGACCTGCCGGCGGTCCTCGCCCATGCGATCTTCGATCGGCTCACCCGGATGGCCGAGAGTGAGCGTGACGCCGAACGCGCCCACGCCGACGCAGCCGCCGGCGCGGCGGCCGAATCTGAAGCGACGGCCGCCGAGGACACCGGAGGGCCGGACAGCCCCGCCGACGTGGGCGGGCCGGACGACGTCACGGACGCCACCGATGCGGCCAACCTGATGGAGCCCGCCCTCGCAGACCGTTCGTCCGTCGCCCCGCCGGACTCACCCGCGCTGGCCACCGGGCCGCAGTGCGACGAACGATCGCTCGACGAACTGCGGGCGGACATCTTCGCCGACATGATGCTCACCGCGGCGCCCGCCGGGCGCGGCGACGGCGACACTCTGGCGTCGATCCGCGCCGAAGTGCAGATCACGATCCCGGTACTCACGGCAGCGGGCAAGAGCAACGAACCCGCTCTGCTGGCCGGCTACGGCCCCATCGACCGCGACACCGCGTGCGTGCTCGCCGCCGCCGCACCCGGGTGGGACCGGGTGATGTACCACCCGCACAGCGGTCTCCCGATGGCCGTCGACAGATATCGAGCCTCGGCGGCGCTGAAGCGATTCCTCCGCGCTCGAGACGAGCGCTGTCGTTTCCCCGGATGCCCGCACCGACCCCGACGATCCGACATCGACCACACCATCGACCGCGCCTTGGGCGGCGAGACCAGCGACGACAACCTGGCCCACCTCTGCCGCCGACATCACACGCTCAAACACGCCACCGTGTGGCGGGTCCGGCAACGGGGGAACGGAATCCTCGAATGGAGCAGCCCCACCGGCCGCGCTTACCTCGACAGACCGCTGTCCACCGTGCAGTTCGTGCCATCTGGAGCCCTCGACCGGTTGTTGTCGGCGCCGTACGACGGTGAAGCCCCGTTCTGATGGCGCATGCGTGTGACACCCTGGCTCAGGCGAGCAGCGTCGTCAGTGCGGCGACGTCGTCGTCACCGTCTGATTCGCCCCGCGCAGTCGGAGCAGCGCCATCCGGCAGCAGCACGTCGTTCCCGAGGCGCTCGCGCATCACACGAAGGAACGGGTCGGACGCGTCGACCCCGCCCCGCAGGCGCGCCGCGGCGACGAGGGCGCGCCGGGCGTCGGCATCCCGTCCCGTCGTCGCGAGCCAGCCGGCGATCGACACGGCGACGTCCGCGACGATGGGGTGGTCGCCGCTGCGGGCGGCAGCCGGCAGCGCCTCGGCCAGGGCGGCGTGCGCCTCATCGACCCGCCCTTCCAGGAGGAGGGCCTGCGCACGGCGCGAGCGCGACCACGCGATCAGCTGATCCGGAAACGACGGCAGCATCTCGGCGGCGACGACATCCAGGTGGCGCAGAGCCGCGGCCCCGTCGCCGACCGCGATCTCGATGGCCGCCGCGTCCATGTCGGTCTGCGCGATCGCGCGCGGCGAGTCCTTCGCGCGTGCGAGCTCCTGCGATTCGTGCAGTCGCGCCCGTGCCTCGTCGAGGCGGCCCAGCCGCAGCAACAGGCCGATGCTCTGCGACCGCTGCTGGACGAGATCCGTCACCGACGTGAGGCCGAGGAGGCCCGCCGACGAAGCATCGGCGACGGCGAGCGCCTCATCGAGCCTGCCCGCCAGCTGGAGCCACTCCGACCGCATCTGGCTCGCGAACGCGGTGCCCCAGACGTCCCCGAGCTCGCGGAACGTCGACACCGCCTTCTCGCTCTCGATGCCGAGGGTCTGGTTGTCGCCGCCGTTCTGCGCGATGGCCGATCGCAGCATGCTGATCAGGGCGAGGGTCCACGTGGGGGCGTCCTCGAGTCCTTCGTCGCCGATGGTGACGTTCCGCGACCACGGCGCGCCGGGTCGGTGGTTCTGCGCGGCGGCGAGGATGGCTCGGAGGATCGGACCGAGGGCTGCCGAGAGTTCGCTGCGGTGCTCGGCGGCGGCCTCGATCACCGCCGGCACCTCGCGCTCGAAACGAGCCAGGCCCGCGACGGTCGGCTCGCCCGGACGCGCGTCGGTGCTCCCTGCCGCGGGAGCGCCGGTCGCCGCCGGGTCGAGGCGCGAGGGACCCTCGACCGCGTCCTCGAGGTCGCGCGCGAACGCGCTGCCCAGTAGGGCGATCGCGCGCACCACCACAGCCGCTTCCGAGTCGAGGCTCGCGGCGGCCTCGCCGAACCGCATGACTCCTGACTGCAGCTCCTCGAAGCGCTCGCGCATCAGCCACGTCCACAGGCACGCGCGCACCAGCCGCACGCCCACGTCCTCCATATCCGGCTGGTCGGCGCAGACGCGCAACGCCGCGCTGAGGTTCTCGTCGTCGGCGTCGAACCAGGCGAGGGCCTCGCGCACCTCGGGTCCGCGCAGGCGCGCATCCTCGCGCGCCGCGAGCCCGGCCATCGCCCGGGCCTGCACCGCGCGGAACTCGGCCTCGCGTCCCTCCGTTCGCAGGCGATCGATGCCGTACTCGCGGACCGTCTCGAGCATCCGCAGCCGCCGGTCCGACCGTCGCAGCAGCGACTTGTCGACGAGACCGTCGAAGGCGTCGGCATCGACGTCGAACCCGTTGCCGATCGCCGGCACATCGCGCACATCCACCCCGTCGGGGAACACCGCGGCGGCCCGCAGTGCGGTGCGCTCGGCATCCGTCAGCGTCTCCCAGCTCCAGTCGATCAGCGCCCGGAGCGTCTGATGCCGCGCCTCGATCGCCTTCGGCCCGGTCGCCAGCAGCGCGAAGCGGTCGTCGAGGCCGCTGTCGATCTCGGAGATCGTCAGCGTGCGGGACTTCGCCGCGGCGAGTTCGAGCGCCAGCGGCAGACCGTCCAGACGCGTCACGATGCGCTCGACAGCGGCCTCTTCGTCGGGCGTCGGCGCAGAGCCGCGCGCGGCTCGCACCCGGCGCGAGAACAGTTCGCGGGCATCGCGGTCGGGGAGCGGGCCGAGGTCGACGAACGCCTCGCCGGCGAGTCCCAGCGGTTCGCGGCTGGTGGCGAGGATCCGCGACCCGGGAGCGCTGCGCAGCACCTCGAGCGCGACCGCGGCGGCCTCGGCCGACACGTGCTCGCAATTGTCGAGCACCACGAGCAGGGTGCGTCCCGCCAGCGCCTCCGCGACGCGGTCGCGCGCGCTCGTCGAGACGAGTTCGCCGACACGGATGCTGCGCCCCACCGCTCCCGCGACGGCCGCCCACACCTCGCCCGGCGCCGCCGGCGCGAGCTCGACCACCACCGCACCGGGAGCGCGCCGTGCGGTCTCGAACGCGAGGGTCGTCTTGCCCGCGCCGCCCGGTCCGATCAGGGTCACGAGCCGCTCGTCGCGGAGCTGGTCCCCGATGAGTTCGAGCTCGCGCCTGCGCCCGATCAGCGGAGTCAGCGCTGCGGGCACCGACGCGTCGACACCCTGGCCTGAGGAGTCCTCGGCGCCGCGCGGCGTGCCCGGATCCGCGGCATCCGTTCCCCTCGCCGCAAGGAGGCGTTCGGCGTGCGCGCGGTCCTCGAGGAGGTCGCGCACGACCCAGTCGAAGCCGTCGCCCGGGGTCCAGGGGTCGCCACGCCAGAGGTCCAGCGCCGCGCGCGCGTCGCCCGCCGCCGCAGCGGGATCGGCCGCGCGCCGGGCACGGGCCACGAGGTCCTGGAACTGCGCGAGGTCCACCTGGTCGCGGGCGATCGCGAGCCGGTACCCGCCGGGCACGGCCTCGAGCGCGCCCGCGGGCAGGCCGCGGCGCAGCCGCGACGCGAGGGATTGCAGCGCAGCGCGTGGGTCTTCGGGGAGGTCGTCGGGCCAGACGTCCTCGGCGAGCGAACGGTACGCGACCGTCGTCCCGGCGTCGAGGGCGAGGCGGAAGAGCAGTGCCTCCTGGCCGCGGCCGCGGATCTCGAGCGGAGCGCCGTCCGCCTCCGCCGCGAGTCCTCCGAAGAACCTCAGCCGCACGTCGTCCACCTTAGGACTCGCGACCCGGGCAGCCGGGGAGGCCGATCGGGCGGTCAGTCCGTGACGGTGTAGGTCGTGTCGCCGGTCTCGCCGGCGAGCACACGGCGGTAGTCCTCGGCGAAGATCTCGCGGAGCACGCCGGCATCGACCGCGTCGAGGTCCTTGATGTACAGGCAGCTGACGCCGGTCTCGTGCGGCCCCAGGTTCGCGAGCCGCTCGCCGTGCGCGGCGGTGCGCAGCGTGTACACCGTCGTGGATTCGCGGCGCGGCGAGAACGCCGCGATCGGGGCGTCGCCCTCACTGCCGGCCGCCGAGCGGTAGTGGCACGAGCCGAAGCCGATGATGGTGCCCCAGAGCTCCGGCTCGCGACCGGTGACTTCGCGCAGAAGATCGATCATCGCAGCGGCGTCGCGCTGCCGCTTCGCCGGCCGCACCGCGGCGACGAACTCGTCGACGTCCCCTCCGGTCTTCTTCATCGCGCGCCTCCGTGTCAGCCCTTGGCTGCGGCCTTCATCGCGCGCTTGTGCTCGCGCACCTTCGTCAGCGACTCCGGCGAGACGATGTCGGCGACGCTGCGAAACGACCCCTCGTCGCCGTACGAGCCGGCCGCCTCGCGCCACCCGGCGCCGGTGAAGCCGTACTGCTTGCCGAGGAGCGCCAGGAAGATCTTCGCCTTCTGCTCGCCGAAGCCCGGCAGGGCCTTCAGCCGCTTCAGCACGGTCGGCCCGTCCGGTGCTTCGGCGTGCTCCGCGGCCGGGCGGGTCCAGATCGCCGACGCGTCGCCGCCCCAGTCCTGCTCGACCGCCGCGCAGAGCGCCTGCACGCGTGCTGCCATCGAGCCCGGGAACCGGTGGACCGCCGGCGTCGCCTTGAAGAGCTCCGTGAACGCCTCGGGCTCGAAGCTCGCGATCGCCGCGGCATCCAGCGTCCCCGCCCGCTCCGAGATCTTGAGCGGTCCGGCGAACGCCGTCTCCATCGCGACCTGCTGGTCGAGCAGCATGCCGATCAGCAGGGCGAGCGGGTCGTCGGTGAGCAGGCGGTCGGCGGCGTCGTCGCCCGTGATGTGGAGCGTCATGCGGCCCAGTCTCCCACCGCCCGCCCCTGCCGGCACAGTTCGCGGATGGGAGGATGGATCCCGTGACCATCCCCACGCCCGCTCCCGACGCCGGCAGGTCGCCTGGGCCCTCCGGGCCCGCGGGCCCCACCCCCGAGCCGTTCCACGACCTCGTCGAGCACGCACGCGAGACGCACGTGGTCGTCATCGGCGGCGGCATCGCCGGGCTCGTCGCGGCGTGGGAGTGCGCCAAGGTCGGCATGGCGGTGACGCTGGTGGAGGCGTCCGATCGCCTCGGCGGCACCATCGGGTCCGCCCGCATCGCGGGGCTCGAGCTCGAGACCGGCGTGACCTGCTGGTCGACCCGCGGCGGCACGGTGCGCGGGCTCGTCGACGAAGTGCTGCCGGATGCCGCGATCGTGCGCCCGCGCGACGACCGCGAGTGGATCGCGGGCCTGCCGAAGGGCGCGGCGGCGCCGCTGCCCGCCGAGCAGGTTCTCGGAATCCCCGCCAACCCGTGGGACGAGAGCGTGCGCCGGATCATCGGCTGGGGCGGCACGTGGCGCGCTTACGTCGATCGCCTGCGTCCCCCGCTCACGATCGGCGCCCAGCGCAGCCTCGGCCGGCTCGTGCACGGCCGCATGGGCGACAAGGTCTTGGATCGCCTGGTGGCTCCGCTCACGATCGACCGCTTCGGCCTCGACCCCGTCGATGTCGACGTCGAGGTCGCCGCCCCCGGACTCAGCAACGCGCTCACCCGCACCGGGTGGCTCGGCGGTGCGGTCGCCGACGTGCGCGTCGATGCCCCGAGCGCCGCGATCGAGGGGCTGGACGGTGGGATGCCGCAGCTCACCGCCGCGCTCGCCGACAGGCTCGCGGAGCGCGAGGTGGCGATCCACACCGGCGCGCTGGCGACCGGGCTCGTGCGCAGCGACCGACGCTGGACGGTCGAACTCGCGACGATCGCGCCCGAGGGCGCGGCGCCCGCACCGGACCGGCTGGACGCCGACGCGGTCATCGTGGCGACCGACGAGACCACGGCGCGCGCGCTCCTCGCCGCCGCGCTCGGCACCCCCGCGTTCGCCGACGTCGCCGCCGCAGGCATCGCCCGCGACGTCGTGACGCTCGTGGTGGACGCCCCCGAGCTCGACGGGGCGCCGCGCGGCGCCCACGTCCACGCCGTCCCAGGCGCTTCCCGCGCGACCGGCCTCGTCCACGAGACCGCGCGGTGGGAGTGGCTGGCGCGGGACGCGGGCGCCGGGCGCCATGTCGTGCGCGTCGCCTTCGGCGCCCCCGGGATCGCTCCGGCGACCGAGGGATTGTCCGACGCCGACGCGGCGGTGATGGCCGTGGCCGAGGCATCCGTCCTCCTCGGTGTGCAGCTCGACGAGGGCCGGATCGCCGGAGCGCACCGCGACGCGTACACCCTCGTCCCTCCCGCGTCGACCCTCGGGAGGCGTGAGCGCACCGACGCCGCCCGCGCCGCGATCGCCCGCGCACCGGGGCTCGCCGCCGTCGGCGCGTGGCTGTCGGGAAGCGGCCTCGCGCAGGTCGTCGCCGACGCCCAGGAAGAGGCCGACCGGCTTCGCCACAAGGCGCTGTGGGGTGCGAAGGCGGCAGAGTGAACCCTCCGCCCGAGCCCCTGTCAAGGGTGGATGCCGGAATCGGCATACAGGGCTACCCTGGGATGGTCGTCAGGTCACACCGAGCGTGAGGAGACCTCATGAAGGGCAAGGCTGGACTCGTCATCGGACTCGCGATCGGGTATGTGCTCGGTACGCGCGCGGGTCGTGAACGCTACGAGCAGATCAAGACGCAGTGGCTGAAGGTGTGGAACACCGAGCCCGTGCAGAGCCAGGTCGGCAAGGTGAAGGACTTCGCCAAGTCCCAGGCGATGGCGCTGCCGTCCACGCTGTGGGAGTCGGCCGTCAAGGTCACGCAGGCCGCCGGTTCGAAGGGCACGGCCGGGCAGAAGCTCGACGCCGCCATCAAGGTCGGCAAGGACTCGGCCGACGACGTCGGCAAGGCGGCGCAGACCTCGGCCAAGGCCGTGAAGGACGCCGTCGAGGACGCCGTCGACGACGCTTCCCAGAACGGTCGCGGCGGGGCTTGACGTGATGACCACCCCCCGCGGCTTCCGCGACCGCGCGGACGACAGCCTGCTCACCCTCCTGGGTGAGATCCCCGAGCTCGTCCGCAACCTCGTCATCGCGGAGATCGACGCCGCGAAGGCCTGGCTCGCCAAGACCGCGAAGGACGGCGGATGGGGAGCACTCTGGGTCTTCGCCGCGCTGTTCGTCCTGTTCTGGTCGGTCCCCGTGTTCGGCACGTTCGTGATCGCGGGACTGTCGTCGTGGTGGCCCGTCTGGCTGTCGGCGCTCGTCGTGTTCTTCGCGATGCTGATCGTCACCGCCGTGTTCGCGTTCATCGGCGTGCTCTACTTCCGCCGGATCGGCGAGCGCCGCAACCCGGTCCAATCGATCGCCCTGGATGTGAAGGAAGTGCGCGATGAGCTCTGACGCCCCCGTGCCGCTGTCGAAGAACTCCGTCGCGCTGCCTCGCACCGCCGTGCCCCTCGGGATCGGCGACCCCGTCGAGCAGGCGCGGACCGAGCTCAAGGCGGCGCTCGCCGCCATCGAGGAGAAGGCGAACGTCCCCCGCCGGGTCGAGCGCGCCCTCGACGAGCGGGTCGAGCAGGCCCGGGCGTTCAACCGCCGCAACCCGGCGCTCACCGCGGTCGCGGTCGTCGTGGGCGCCGCCGCGATCGGCGCGGCGGTCTGGGGCTTCGTCCGCCTCTATACGCGCTGATCCCGGGCGGAATCCCGCTCTCCACAGCGCCGAGGCAACGCCTCGCGCGATCGGGGGTATGCTCGGGAGGCAAGGCAGTGCAATGATGCGTTAGCTGCCGATCGCGCGAACCCGATTCGAATCGCGCATCGGCTGCCTCGATCTTCTTGGGCGGCCGACTGAGCATCATCGAGAGTCGACCCCCCTATGAATACCGCCGCAGCACAGCACCAGTCCGTCAAACCCCTGACCGGCTGGCGCGTTCTCGTGCCCCGCGGCGGCCCCTGGGGCGACGGCGTCGCAGCGACTCTCCGCCGTCAGGGCGCGATCCCCGTGATCGCCCCGCTCATCAACTTCGCCCCCACGAACGACCAGGCGTCGCTCGACCAGGCGCTCGCCGACCTCGCCGCCGGCAAGTTCGAGTGGCTCACGGTCACGAGCGCGACGACGGTCGACGTCCTCTACGCCTACCGCGCGGTCGTCCCGGCGACGACGAAGGTCGCCGCCGTCGGCGAGACCACGGCTGCCGCGCTCCTCGCCGTCGGCTATCGCGTCGATCTCGTCCCCGAGCGCGACAACTCGGCGGCCGGCATGGCGGAGCAGCTCATCGCCCTCGAGCCCGAGGCCCGTGACATCCTCACCCTCCGCAGCGAGATCGCGAAGCCGGTCCTCACGCGCATGCTCACCGAGGCGGGGCACCGCGTCCGCAGCGTCGTCGCCTACCGCACGGTCGGGGTACCCGTCACCGAGCGCATCGCCGAGGACGTCCACTCCGGCCGCATCAACGCGATCCTCGTGACCAGCGGCTCGGTCGCGCAGCAGGTGCACGAGCAGTTCCCCGAGATCCCCGACACCACGCTGATCGCCGCGATCGGCCCGCGCACCGCCAAGGACGCGCGCCGCGCAGGCCTCGACGTGGACGTCGTGGCCGACGCGCAGACCGTCGATGCCCTCATCGACGCCGTCGGCAAGTTCTCCCTCCCTCACGCGGCCGACGAGTTCGCCCCCAAGACCGGCATGATCCCGCGTCTCGGCGGCATCGACACCCGGAACTGACGCGCCCGTGACCGGCACGCCCCGCATCGTCGTGCTCGCGGGCGGAGTCGGCGGCTCCCGCTTCGTGCTCGGCGTCCGGGGCGCGCTGCGCGCCCGCGGCATCGACGACCCCGCCGCCGCGCTGACCGTCGTGGTCAACACCGGCGACGACATCTGGCTCTCCGGCGTCCGGCTGCAGCCCGACGTCGACTCCATCACCTATGCCCTCGCCGGGGTCAACGACGCTGAGCGCGGCTGGGGGCGGCAGGGCGACAGCGAGCGCGTCAACCACGAATTGCAGGAGTGGGGCGCGGGCTGGCCGTGGTTCACCCTCGGCGACCTCGACCTCGGCACGCATCTCGCCCGCACCGGCTGGCTGCGCGAGGGGCTCACGCCCACCGGCGTGCTGGAGCGCATGTCGCACCGCTGGGACCTCGGCGCACGTCTGCTGCCGATGACCGACAGCGAGGTCGACACCGTCGTGGTGCTCGACGACGGCACGCGTCTGCACTTCCAGGAGTGGTGGACGCGGTACCGCGCGACCCTCGCGCCCGAGCGGTTCGAGAACCCCGGCATCGACGACGCCGTCGCCGCCCCCGGCGTCGCAGAGGCGATCGCCGAGGCGGACGCCGTGCTGCTCGCGCCCTCGAACCCGGTCGTGTCGATCGGCCCGATCCTCGCCGTACCGGGCGTGCGCGAGGCGCTGCGTGCGACGACCGCCCCCATCATCGGGGTTTCGCCGATCATCGGCGGCAAGGTCGTGCGCGGCATGGCCGACGTGTGCCTCACCGCGATCGGGGTCGAGACATCCGCCACCGCCGTGGCGGGTCTGTATGGCGCCCACGCGAACGGCGGACTGCTCGACACGTGGCTGCTCGCCGAAGAGGACGAGGCCGCCGCCGACGAGGTCGCCGAGCTCGGCATCCGTCCGCTCGTCCGGCCGCTCTGGATGACGGATGCTGCGCGCCAGACCGCTCTCGGCGAGGCAGCGCTCGCCGCCGCCGGAGTGTGAGCGTGCCCGAACTCGCGTGGTGGGCGTGGGCCCTGCTCGGCCTGGGCGCCGTCGTCGTGGGCCTGTCGAAGACCGCCGTGCCCGGCGCGGGGACGATCGCCGTCGCCATCTTCGCGGCCGTGCTCCCGGCGAAGCAGTCGACCGGCGTCCTGCTGCTGCTGCTGATCGTCGCGGACATCTTCGCCGTGACCATGTATCGCCGGCACGCGGACTGGCGCACGCTGATCAAGCTCGCCCCCGCGGTCGTGGTGGGGGTGCTGCTGGGCGTCGTCTTCCTGTGGTTCGCCGACGACGTGTGGGTGAAGAAGTCGATCGGCGTGATCCTGCTGGCGGTGATCGCCATCACCCTGCTGCGTCGTCGATTCGCCTCGGGCGTCGAGGCGGGCGGCTCGCACCGCGTCGCGGCGGCGACCTACGGCACCCTCGGCGGCTTCACCACGATGGTCGCGAACGCCGCCGGACCCGTGATGTCGATGTACTTCCTCGCGGCCCGCTTCGAGGTGAAGGCGTTCCTCGGCACGGCGGCCTGGTTCTTCGCGATCGTCAACCTGTTCAAGGTGCCGTTCTCGATCGGCATCGGCATCATCACGGTGCCGGGGATCCTCATCGACCTCGTGCTCGTGCCGCTCGTCGTCGCCGCCGCGTTCCTCGGCCGGTGGCTCGCCGACCGCATGCCGCAGTCCGTCTTCGAGAAGCTCGTGATCGCGTTCACGATCGTGGGCGCGGTCTACCTGCTGATCGTCTGACCCGTCGCGCTCATCTCCACGGGGAGGGGCGGTCGTTGTCGCGCGTGCTGTCGTCGGGCAGGTGCGGCAGCTCGGTGCCGCCGGCGCGGATGCACAGCCACCGCAGCTGCTCGGGGCTGTCGGGCGTCGCCCGCCACGTGCGCCACACGCCCTGCCCGACCCGCACGACTGTCCCCGGGCCCACGTCGACGATGTCGTCGTCGAGCCCCATCTGTCCGCGGCCGGCGAGGAAGACGTACAGCTCCTCGACGTTCGCGTGCGAGTGCCAGTAGCCTGCCTGCTCACCCGGTTCGAACGCGTTCGCCGTCATGCCGATGTACTGCATCGTCATGTCGTGGTCGACGACGCGGCGCCCGTCGCGCGAGCGGTCGGGTGTGAACCCGCCGTAGTGCGCCCGCCACTCGTCGAGCCCGCCCATCTCCAGCACCTGGTAGTCGCTCATCGGGCCAGGCTATCCGGGGGAGGAGGTGAGGAGGGCAGCGGTGCGCGGGCCCAGGCCGAGGGCCCGGGCGGCGTCGAGCTGGTCGGCGGTGTCGACGTCGCGGCGCAGGGTCGAGGCATCCGGAATCGCAAGCGGCTCGCATCCCAGCGCGACGTGCCGCGCGAACGAGCCGTCGCCGAATGACGACTCCCACGGGGTGCCCGGCCCTGCGGTGACCAGCGTCGAGCCGGTGCCCTCCGCGTCGGGAACGACGGCGCGGGGGAGGGATGCTGCGGCCCGCAGCGCGTCCGCGAGGTCGGCGGGCTGCAGCGCCGGAAGGTCTCCGAGGAGGGCGGCGCGCGGCATCCGTCCGTTCGGATCGATCGCCGCGACGCCCGCCGCCACCGCGGCGTCGAGTCCGCGCGCGTCGCCCTCGGGGACGAATCGCAGCGCCGGGATCATCGCTGCGTCACGCGCGAGGGCGGCGTCGTCGGTCACCACCACGACCTGCGCGACGAGATCGCACGCGGTCGCCGCAGCGAGCGTGTCGAGCGCGATCGCGCGGGCGAGATCCGCGCGACCCACGCCGTCGACGTCGAGCCGCGACTTCGCGCGCGCCGACGGCTTGACCGGCACCACGACGACCCAGCGGTGTGTCGGTGCGGACGGTTCCACGGCGCGCTTGCGCCGGCCGAACAGCGGGGTCACGTGTACTTCGCGCGCAGGCGCGGAAGGATCTCTTCGCCGTACATCCGGAGGAACGCGCCCTGGTCGTGGCCGGGGTCGTGGAAGACGAGGTGACGGAAGCCGAGGCCGATGTACCAGCCGATGCGCTCGACGTGCTCGTCGGGGTCGTCCGACACGATGAACCGCGACGCGGCGCGCTCGATCGGCAGCGCCTCGCCGAGCCGCTGCATCTCGATGGGGTCGTCGATGCCCATCTTCTCCTCGGGCGTGAGCGCCAGCGGCGCCCAGAAGCGGGTCTTCTCCTTCGCGGCCTCGATGGTCTCGTCGAGCGACACCTTGATCTCCATCAGCGTGTCGATCGCGTCGGCCGGGCGGCCGGCCTTCTCGAGGCCCTCGTGCAGTGCGGGAAGGAGGGTGTCGGTGTACAGCTCGCGCTTCTTGCCCGACGTGGTGATGAAGCCGTCGGCGATGCGGCCGGCGAGGCGTGTCGCGGCGGGACCGGCGGCGCCGATGTAGATCGGCACGGGCTCGGGAAGCTTGTCGTAGATCGTGATGTTGCGGGCCGTGTAGTACGTGCCGTCGAAGTTGACGCGGTCCTCCGACCAGAGTCGGCGGATGAGCCCGATGGCCTCCTTGAGCCGCTGGAACCGCTCCGGCGGATCGGGCCACGTGATGCCGAGGTTCGCCTCGTTGAGCGCCTCGCCCGTGCCGACGCCGAGGATCACGCGGCCCGGGTACATCACGCCGAGCGTCGCGAAGTCCTGGGCGACGACGGTCGGGTTGTAGCGGAACGTCGGCGTCAGCACCGACGTGCCGATGAGCACGCGCGAGGTCTTCGCGCCGAGCGCGCCGAGCCAGGGCACGGATGCCGGGGCATGCCCGCCGTCGTGCAGCCACGGCTGCAGGTGGTCGGAGATGAACACCGAGTCGAACCCGGCCTCCTCGGCCTGGATCGCGTAGTCGAGGAGCTCGGCGGGGCCGAACTGCTCGGCGGACGCCTTGTAGCCGAAGCGCAGCGGAACGGTCATGCGGGTATCCCTTCGATGGCGGGTTCAGGCAGGAACTCGGAGCCGTCGGCGCGGGCGAGCCGCTCGCGGAACGCGTCGACCGTGCCCGGCCACAGCAGGGCGAGCCTGCCCGAGCGCTCGTCGACGTACCAGTTGCGGCAGCCGCCGGTCATCCAGCGGGTGGATGCCGCGGCCCGCGCGATCTCGTCGGTGTAGGTGCGCTCGGCGTCGGGGTCGACCCGCAGCGCGCGGCCGCCGCGGGCGTCGAGGACGCGCGTGACGTAGCCCGCCTGCTCCTCGAGCATGAGGACCGAGGACGAGTGGCCGAGCGAGGCATTCGGCCCGTTGAGAACGAAGAGGTTCGGGAAGCCGGCGACGACCGTCGAGGCGAACGCCGTCATCCCGCCCGACCAGTGCTCGGCGAGCGTCACGCCGCCCTCACCGCTGATCAGCTCGGCGTACGGCTGGCGCGTCGAGGCGAAACCCGTCGCGAGGACGAGGGCGTCGACCTCGTGGCGGGTGCCGTCGGAAGCGACGAGCGTCGAGCCGTCCACCTCGGTGAGCGCCTCCGGCACGAGCGTCACGGCCTCGGACGCGACAGCAGGGTAGAAGTCGTCCGACAGCAGCACGCGCTTGCACCCGAACGCGTAGTCGGGGGTGAGCGCGGCGCGCAGCGCGGGATCCGCGACCTGGCGCTCCAAGTGCGCGCGCGCCACGGCCTCGGCCTCCGCCGCCGCGGCGGAGTCGCCCGAGCGCGACGCGAAACGCGCCTCGCCCTCGGCGTAGAGGTCGGCCCGCAGTGCTTCCAGCTCCTGCGGGGTGGCGGCGAAACGGGCGCGGTCGGCGTCGGAGTAGGCGTCGCCGCCGCGCGGCACGATCCACGCGGGGGTGCGCTGGAAAAGCGTGACATGGGCTGCCGTGCGCGCGAGCTCGGGGACGATCTGCACCGCGCTCGCACCGGTGCCGACGACACCGACGCGGGCGCCCGCGAGATCGGCCGAGTGGTCCCAGCGCGCGGAGTGGAACAGCGGCCCGGGGAAGTGCTCGAGGCCCGCGATCCGCGGGATCGTCGGCTCGGTGAGGCGCCCGCACGCGAGCACGAGCACGTCGGCCGTGATGACGCCGGACGGCGTGATGAGCCGCCACACGTCGTGCGCAGCATCCCATTCGGCCGTGCGCATCGGCGTGCGCAGGAGCACCCGGTCCCGCAGATCCTCGGCGTCGACGACGTGCTCGAGGTACGCGTGGATCTCCGCGCCCTTCGCGTACGTGCCCGACCACGTGGGGTTCGGGTGGGCCGCGAAGCCGTACAGGTGCGACGGCACATCGCACGCGATGCCGGGGTAGGTGTTGTCGCGCCACGTGCCGCCGACGGATGCTGCCCGCTCCAGCACGACGAAGTCCTCGCGGCCCGCGCGGCGCAGCGCCGACGCCACCCCGATGCCGGCGAACCCGGCACCGACGATGGCGACCTCGACGCGGGTCACCGCGGGCCCACCTGACCGTAGGTCGTGGTCCGCAGGCGGAACGGCCGGAACAGCCGCGCGACCATCGCCGAGGCATCCGTCACGGGCAGTTCGAGGCCATGCTCGATGCCCGCCTCGGGCTTCACGCGGCCGTCGAGGAGGGTGCCGCCGAGGTCATCGCCGCCGGACTGCAGCAGGACGACGGATGCCTCGCGCCCGACGCGCGTCCACGGGATCTGGATGTGCGGGATGCTGCCCGACAGCAGCAGCCGCGAGACGGCGACCATGGCCCGGTGCTCGTCGAGCGGTGCGCGGCCGGGAACGAGCGAAACGCCGCCGGCGGGTCCGGGAAGCGGGATCGGCACGAACTCGCTGAACCCGCCCCCGGTCGCTGAGCCTGTCGACGCGTCCTGAATGGCCCGCAGCTGCCGCAGGTGCGCGATGCGCTCGGCGGCGGTCTCGGCGTGACCGTAGAAGATGACGCTCGTCGACCTGAATCCGGCGCGGTGCGCGGCGGTGATGCCCTCGACCCAGCGGTCGATCTCGAGGTCGGTCGGCGCGACCAGCCCGCGCACGCGCTCGCTCAGCACCTTGACGCCCGTGCCCGGCACGGTGTCGACGCCCGCCTCGCGCATCGCGGCGAGGGCCGCGTCGAGCGAGAGGCTAGAGCGGTCGGCGAGGTCGCGCACGTCCTGGGGGCGGTACGCGTGGAGATGGATGCCGGGTGCCCCGGCCTTCACCGCGCGCGCGATGTCGAGATAGCCCGAGGGGTCTTCGGAAGTCGGGAGGAGCCCCTGAACGCAGAGTTCGGAGGCGCCGAGGTCCCACGCGTCCGCCGCGATCGCCTCGACGTCGTCGAGGGTGAACGTCGCGGGGTCGTCCGTCGCGGTGGAGCGGAGGCCCGTCGAGGTGAGGTTGCGGTTCACCACGAGCGTGACCGCTTCGCCCACGGTGTAGCGGCGCACGTCGTCGGCGGTCGCCGCGAGCACGTCGAGGTCGTCGCCGGCCGCCTGGAGGAGTGCGACCCACTCCGCGTCGTCGAGCGCGAGCGGGTCCGCCGCCGCGGCCTCGGCGAGCCGGCGGATGTGGTTCAACGAGCGGGGCGAAGCGGGAACCGCACCCCCCGGTCGTTGAGCGAAGGGCGCTCTGGCGCCCGAAGACGAAACGCCCTGAGTGTCCGCGAACGCGGCGAGTCCGGTCTCGGGATCAGCGAGCGCCTCGACCGCGGGGCGCAGCGCGGGGTCGATCCACGTCTCGGGATCGAGCACGAACTCGGGCTGCGCCGTCAGGCGCTCGCGCAGCTCGAAGCCGAGCTCCGACGTCATGCGGGCCAGGTCGTCGAGGTGCGGCCACGGGCGCTCGGGGTTCACGTGGTCGGCGGTGAGCGGCGAGACGCCGCCCCAGTCGTCGGCGCCGGCGCGCACGAGCAGGCCGAACTCGGTGGCATCCGAGAGGTTCGGGGGCACCTGGATGCGCATCCGAGGACCCATCACGAGGCGGGCCACGGCCACCGCCGCGACGTACTCCAGCAGCTCCGCGTCGGGCGCGCCCTGCATCGCGGTGCGGGGCTTCGCGCGGAAGTTCTGGACGATCACTTCCTGCACGTGGCCCTGTCCGTCCACCTGGTGACGTTCGTGGGCCTCGCGGATCGCGACCAGCGACTCGGCGCGGTCGCGCACGGTCTCGCCGATCCCGACGAGGATTCCGGTGGTGAACGGCACGCGCTCGCGTCCGGCGGCGTCGATCACCTCGAGCCGCAGCGCCGGGTCCTTGTCGGGCGAGCCGAAGTGCACCTGCCCGGGCTCTTCGAAGAGGCGACGCGAGGTCGTCTCGAGCATCATGCCCATCGACGGCGCGGTGGGCCGCAGCATCCGCAGCTCTTCGGCGCTCATGACTCCCGGGTTGGCGTGGGCGAGCAGCCCCGTCTCGGCGGTCACCAGGCGGGCGATGTGCGCGACGTACTCGATGGTCGAGGCGAACCCGTGCTCGTCGAGCCACGCACGGGCCTCGGGCCAGCGGTCCTCCGGACGGTCGCCGAGGGTCAGCAGCACCTCTTTGCAGCCCATCGCCTGGCCCTGCCGCACGACGGCCAGCACCTGCTCGGGCGACATGTACGCGGGGTTGTGCTTCTTCAGGAGCTGCCCGGGGGTGTCGACGAAGACGCAGTAGTGGCAGCGGTCGCGGCACAGGGTCGTGAGCGGCACGAACACCTTGCGCGAGTACGTGATCACCCCAGGACGACCGGATGCTGCGAGCCCGGCATCACGCAGCTCCCCGGCGATCTCCAGCAGACGCTCGAACCGCTCGCCCGTCGCGCCGAGCAGCGTCTCGGCGTCGGCGGCGTCGAGACGTCCGCCGGCCGCGGCGCGCGCGAGCGCGGCGTCGACGGCGGTGGGCGAGGCCGCTCCGGGGGACGCGGTGACGGAGGGGGACACGACGGTCACCGATCCAGTCTTGCACCGCCTGCGGACCCCGGGGCGCTGGATCGTTGCCCTCCCGTAAGCAAATCAGTCCGGTTCCGGGCGCCCGCGCTGGCAGACTGGGCACATGGTGACGCTGCTGCTCGACTCGACGCAGCTCGAGGTCGTGCTGTCGGTGTCCGAGCGCGCCCTGTCATTCCGCAAGGGGAATGTCGTCATCGAGCGGTCGACCATCACCAAGGTGCAGCTCACCGACGACGCCTGGACGTGGCTGCGCGGCATCCCGAGCCCCGGAACCCACGTGCGCGGAATCATCGCCGCCGGCACCTGGCGCTCCGCGGGCGGCGACGACTTCGCGATCATCCGCCGCCACAGGCCCAGTGTCGTGATCGACCTCGAGGACCACCCCGAGTTCCAGCGGGTCATCCTGACCACGCGCCACGGCCTCGCGCTCGTGCAGGCCCTGCGGGTCGAGGTCGCGGCCGAGCCGACCGACGTCGTCGACATCGCGGCCGAGACGGGCACGATCCCGGTCGTCGCCGAGCGCAAGCCGCGGGGGCGCAAGACGCCGGCGCCGGCTCCCGCCGTCTGACCTTTCGGGGACCGGTCAGCTGACGTCGCGCCGCCAGCTCACCAGGTGGCCGAGCACGACGAACACGATCGCGTAGCCGAGCAGCACGAGGCCGCCCACCCACCACTCGAGCGGGTCGGCCGAGCCCTGCGGGATCGTCGCCGCATAGACGCTCGCGCCGACCAGCGCATCGCTCGCCGCTCCCGGCAGGAAGCGCGTGACGTCCGACAGCCCCTCGACGAACGCGGCGGCGGTGCGCCCGATCGGCTCGATGAACTGGGTGAACACGAGGACGCCGACGATCGCGCCCACCTGATTGCGCACGAGGGCGCCGACGCCCACGCCGATGAGCGTCCAGAGGACGTAGGCGAGCAACATCCGTCCCAGCATCGCCCAGGTGTCGGGCGAGGTGATGTCGGTCTCGAGACCGAAGCCCGCGAGGAACGCCGCGGACGTGCCGACCGCCGCGACGATGCCGATCAGGCCGAGCACGACGCCGATGAGCACGCCGACGGCGAGCTTGGCGACGAGCACGCGGCCGCGGCGCGGCGTCGCGAGGAACGTGGGGGTGAGGGTCTTGTGGCGGAACTCCGCCGTCACCATCAGGGTGCCCACGAGCAGCGGGAAGACGTAGCCGACGGTGGTCGCGGTGCTGTAGAGGGTCGCCGCGAGGCCCTCTTCGGGAATCGGCGGCGCGTTGCCGGGGAGCGACCCGGTCGCGGCGGCCGCGTAGACGAAGCCGAGGGCCGCCGCGGTGAACGCGACGTACGCGAACAGGACGATCGCGAGGATCCACCAGATGCTCGTGGAGAACAGCTTCGTGCCCTCGGCGCGAGTCGCGGCGGTGAGGCTCATCGGTCGCCCCCTTCCTCGTCGGCCGGTGCGGTGACGGCGTCGGTCGCCGGGTCGCTTTCGGAGGAGATGGATGCCTCGGCGCCCGGCCCGGGCTCGGATTCGGCGGTCTCCGCGGGCGGGGTGTGGCCGACGGCGTCCTCGAAGGCCTCCGCCTCGGGCGGCACCCAGGCCTCGGGCTCGGGCTCGGGCACGGCGGCGGGCTCCGACTCTCGCGCGGCGGCGGTGTGGTCGAAGGCGGCGAAGAACGCGTCTGCCTCGATGTCGGAGTCGGTCTTGACGTAGTGCTCCCACGGGCGGTCGTCGTCGGCGTCCGGCGGCTCGGGCGTCGAGAGCTCGTCGTCGATCTCGCCGATGGCCTCGACGTCGGGATCCGCGTCCTCGGGTGCCCACGGGTCGGCAGGCTCCGAGGCCGGCTCCGGCTCCGGCTCCGGCTCCGGCTGCGGCTCGGTGTCCGATGCGGGGCCGGGCTGCGGCTCGGCTTCGGGCGCCGGCACCGCCTCAGGCTCGGCCGACAGTTCCTCGTCGATCTGGCCGATGGCCTCCACGTCGGAGTCGGCGTCCTCCGGGGCCGCGGACGGCACGATGTCGATCACGCCGGTGCTCGCGACCGCGTAGGCGACCGGCGCCGGTGCGACGGGCGCCCCGGGCTCGCTGTCCGCGCCGGGCTCGGCGCGTTTCGTCTCGCTCGTTCCTCGCTCGCTCAACGACCGGGGGTGGTCGGCGGGGGCTTCGGGTGCTTCGGGCTCGCTGTCTTCGCGGGGCTCGTCGCGCTCGGAGACCCAGGCGGCGCCGGCCGCGGCGGCGAGGGCTGTCGCAGCCCCGGGTGCGCCCGTGGCTTCAGCGTCGAGCGCGGCTGCGGTGAGCGCCGACTCGGGGGCCTCGTCGGATTCGAACTCTGTCTCCGCCACCGGCGCCGGGGGCGCAGCATCCACGCCTCCGGCCGCGCTCGGATGCACGCGCGTGCCGTTGACGAGATCGAGGAAGACCTCCTCGAGCGCGGGGCCGCGGCGGTGCAGCGCCGAGAGCGCGACGCCGCCGGCGGCAGCAGCCGCGCCGACCGCGGTCGGGTCGACGCCGCGCACGGTGAGCCCGGACCGCAGCACCTCGAAGGGCACGCCGGCGGCCTTCAGCGCGGCGCCGAGCGCCGCCCGGTCGGGAGCGTCGACGACGGTGGCGAACTCGCGCGGGTCCGTCAGCTCGTCGACGGCGCCCTGGAACACGAGGCGTCCGCGCGAGATGATCAGCAGCGCGTCGACGGTCTGCTGCACCTCGGCGAGCAGGTGCGACGAGACGAGCACGGTCCGGCCTTCGCTTGCGAGCTGGCGGAGGAAGCCGCGCATCCAGCGGATGCCCTCGGGGTCGAGTCCGTTCGCCGGCTCGTCGAGCACCAGCACGCCCGGGTCGCCGAGCAGCGCGTACGCGAGGCCGAGGCGCTGGCGCATTCCCAGCGAGTATCCGCCGACCTTGCGGCCGGCAGCATCCGTCAGCCCCACGAGGTCCAGCACCTCCCCGACCCGCGCCTTCGCGATGCCGGCGGCCTGCGCGTAGATCGTGAGGTGCGCGGTGGCGCTGCGGCCGGGATGGAAGCTGGATGCCTCGAGCACCGCGCCGACGGTCTGCAGTGGCCTGTCGAGCTCGGCGTAGCGCTTGCCGCCGATCGTGGCGTGGCCGTCCGTCGCCGTGACGAGCCCGAGGAGGATCCGCAGTGTCGTGGTCTTGCCTGCGCCGTTCGGGCCGAGGAATCCGGTGACCATTCCGGGTTCGACCCGAGCTGTGAGGCCTGCGACCGCCGTGACGGCGCCGAAGCGCTTGGTGACACCTGAGAACTCCAGCGACTGGCCGTCGGGCATGCCGAACCCTCTCGTTGGTCGTGGGCGACAACCCGCGGGGCAATGTACGGGGCCGCTCCATTGCGGACTCACAGCAGAACTCCGTCCCATCCTGGCGGAAATCCGGTCTCAGCGTGGGAGAAGTTCGCCCTGCCGGTAACGTTGCGCTCGTGACCGACCTCGCCGAAGCAGCCGCGGAGCCCACCGTCCTCGTGAGCACGAGCGGAGGGCTCGGGCGCCTCACCCTCAACCGGCCCCGGGCGATCAACGCGCTCAACCTGGGGATGGTCGAGCAGCTGCACGCGGCCCTCGACGCATGGGAGCACGACACCGAGGTCGACGTGGTGCTGCTCGACGGCGCCGGCGAGCGCGGGCTGTGCGCCGGCGGCGATGTGCGCGGCCTCGCCGAGCAGGTCACGAGCGGCCGCGCCGACGACGCGGCGGTGTTCTTCCGCGCCGAGTATGCGATCAACGCGCGCATCGCCGAATACCCGAAGCCGTTCGTCGCCTTCGCCGACGGCATCACGATGGGCGGCGGCATCGGCGTCGCCGGTCACGCCGCGATCCGCATCGTGACCGAGCGCTCGCAGCTGGCCATGCCCGAGACCCGCATCGGCTTCACCCCCGACGTCGGCGGCACCTGGCTGCTCGCCCACGCGCCGGGCCGTCTGGGCGAGTACCTCGGGCTGACGGGGGCGGTGATGGATGCCTCGGACGCCATCTACGCCGGATTCGCCGACCACTACGTGCCCCACGAGAACCTCGACGCGGTCCGCGATGCCCTCGAGACGCGGGCCGATCCCTCCAGCCCGACCGAGCTCGTCCTGCTGTTCGACGAGACACCCGCGCCCTCGAAGCTCATCTCCGCGCGGGAGTGGATCGACGACGCGTTCGCGGCCGACACGGTGGCCGGGATCGTCGAGAGGCTGCGGGCGCGCCCCGAGCCCGCGGCATCCGCCACCGCCGATCTGCTGGGCGAACTGTCGCCGACCGGTCTCGCCGTGACGCTGGCGGCGATCCGGCGCGCGCGGGAGCTGCCGGGGCTCAGGCACGCGCTCGACCAGGAGTACGGGCTGGTGATGTGGTTCGCGACGACCCAGCCCGACCTGTCGGAGGGCATCAGGGCGCAGGTGATCGACAAGGACCGCACGCCGAAGTGGCAGCCGGCGACCCTCGCCGACCTGCCGGACGATGTCGCCGAGACCGCCCTGGGCCACCGGCCCGACGTTCCGCTCTGGGACTGACGCGGGCGTCGGCGGCGAGGAGGGATCGTGAGCACCCGGCGGCGGAGGAGCTACTCGATCGGCGTCGCGATCGACTGGTTCTTCTTCGTCTTCGCGGGGCTCGCGGCCCTCTGGCTCGCGTATCTCAGCCTCACCGAGACGTTCCACGTCGGGTGGTGGGGCATCCCGTTCTTCCTCGCGTTCTGGGTGCTGCTCGCGTATCTGGTGCTGCCGCGGCTACACCGCATCCTCACCACGATCTACGTGCCGGACTACTTCATCGGCCGCACCCGGACCAGTGACGGACTCCTCGGCGACCCCGTGAACCTCGCGTTCCACGGCACCGGTGACCAGATCCGCGCATCGCTCGAGGCCGCCGGCTGGACCGAGGCCGACCCGGTGACCCTCGGCTCGTCGTGGCGCATCATCACGTCGACGCTCACGCGTCGCAGCTACGACGAGGCGCCGGTGAGCCCGCTCTTCCTCTTCGGACGCCAGCAGGACTTCGCCTACCAGCAGGAGGTCGACGGGAACCCCGCCCAGCGCCACCACGTGCGGTTCTGGCGCTGCCCCGACGACTGGCTGCTGCCCGGCGGGCGCCGCGTCGACTGGCTCGCCGCCGGCACCTTCGACACCAGCGTCGGGCTGTCGCTGTTCACGCTGCAGGTCACTCACCGCATCGACGCCGACACCGACGTCGAGCGCGACCACATCGTCCAGACGGTGACGGACGCCGATTCCCGCGTCACCGTGGACGTCATCCCCGACTTCGCCACCGGCTATCACGCCCGCAACGGCGGCGGCGACAGCATCCGCACCGACGGGGACCTCCCCATCGTGGACGTGCGCGCGGTCGAGCCGAGCGTGGAGAGCGCGGGAAGCGCGGGGGAGGTGCCGGCATGACCGCCGAGCTGCCCGCGCCGCACAAGCGGCCCGCGTACGAACCCGCCAAGCGACTGCTCAAGCCGCCGCGCTTCGACCCGGAGATGAAGCGTCCGATCTCGACGGTGGCCGGCGTTCTGCTCATCGTGCTGCGGGTGCTCGCCGGCGTCGTGGTGCTCGTCAGCATCGCAACCGGATGGGACGCGATCCTCTCCGATCCCGACTCCGTGCTCGAGGGCTTCGACCCGACGCCGGAAGGGAAGCAGGCCGCGCTGTGGCTCGTGATCGGCACCGGGGCGACCGTGCTCCTCATCGACCTCGCGCTCGCGTTCTTCGTCTTCCGCGGCTACAACTGGGCGCGCGTGTTCGTCATGTTCATCGCCGTGCTGTCGATCAGCACGTCGTTCACCGCGTGGTGCGCGCAGGGGCAGGAGATCGAGATCCAAGGGACGTTCCTGTCGCTGAGCATCGACATCCTGCTGCTGCTCGCCCTGTCGAGCCGCAGCGCCGCCGCGTATGCGCGCCGCAACGAGCGGCGCCCGGATACCCCGGCGTGACGTAACCTGAGTCCCGCCGCAGGCAGCGGCGCGCAGCATCCGCCATCGCAGTCCCGGGGGAGGGCACGTGTTCGACAGTCCGCTCTCGGCGTCGGCGTACGAGGTGCTCGCGGTCGCCCCCGAGGTCGACGAGGAGACCCTCCGCAAGGCCTATCGACTGCGGCTTCGGCAGACGCACCCCGACACCGGCGGCGACGCGGCGGTGTTCATCCAGGTGCAGCGGGCGTGGGAGCTCGTCGGCACACCGGAGGCCCGCGCGGCCTACGACCGCGGGCACGGCTTCGGCGAAGCGGTGGCTCCGGAGTGGTCGGGCTGGCGACCGCCCGCGGCGCGCACCGACACGCGGCCGCGCGCCCGCTCCTACGGGCATCCCGGCGGCTGGCGCCGCGAGCGCTACCTCACGCTGATCCGCGAGTGGGCCGGCCGCGGCGTCACGCTCGAGGACCCGTACGACCCGGCGCTCGTCCGCTCGGCCCCGGTGGCGCTGCGCCGCCTCCTGGCCGACGCGCTCGCCGAGGAGGCGACGGCCCGCATCGTGGCCGACCTCGGCATGGGGTACACCGTGTGGCACGACGTGGCCGCGGCCGGGCGCGGGACCGAACCCGACGCGAAGATCGACCACATCGTGCTCGGGCCGAGCGGCCTGTACGGCGTGCTGTCGGAGGACTTCGGCGGCCCGGTGCGCATCCGCCGCGGCGAGTTCGTCGGCGACGGCGTCCCCGGCGCCCCGCTCGCCGAGTTGCTCTCGCACATGCGGGTGATCTCGCGCGCCGCCGGCGTGCGGTTCAGCGGCGCGATCGTCGTCCTCCCCGACGAGGACGTCCTCACCCCGATCGACGAGATCGGCCGCGTGCGCGGCGTGCGCGTCGCGGTCGTCTCGCGCAGCGCCCTGGCCACGGTGCTGCGTCGCGGCATCACGGGCGCCCGCGACGTCGGCGGCAACGAGGTGTTCGACTACCGCACGCGCCTGCAGCAGACCGTGCGCTTCGCGTAGAGTCCGGGCTCAAGCGACGCGCAGGTCCTCGAGTGCATCGTCGTCCCACCAGATGCCGATGCCCGGCTCGTCGGACGCGACGGTGCGGCCGTCTACGACCTTCAGGTCGGCCGTCGTCACGGCCCGCAGTTGGGGGATGTACTCCACGATCCGCCCGTTGGGCACCGCGGCGACGAGGCTCACGTGCAGCTCCATGAGGAAGTGCGGGGCCACCGGCACGTTGAACGCCTCGGCGAGGTGCGCGATCTTCAGCCAGGGCGTGATGCCGCCCACGCGGGCGACGTCCGGCTGGACGATGGTCGCAGCATCCCGGATGAGGTACTCCTTGAACTGCGCGACCGAGTAGAGGGACTCGCCGATCGCGATCGGGATGCTCGTCGACTCGACGAGCCGCGCGTGCGCCGACACGTCGTCGGCGGGGAGCGGTTCCTCGAGCCATGAGATGCCCGACGGTTCGATGGCGCGACCGAGCGCCCGGGCGTCCGCGAGCGTGAGCCCCTGGTTCGCGTCGACCATGAGCGGATAGCCCGGCCCGACGGCGTCGCGCACGGCGGCGAGGCGCTCGATGTCGCGGCGGGCGTCGGGCGAGCCGACCTTGAGCTTCGAGCCGTGCCAGCCCCCGTCGCGCGCGGCAAGGGTGTTGGCGACGAGCGTGTCGGTGTCGATGTGCAGCCAGCCGCCCTCGGTGTCGTAGAGCGGCACCTCCGGCCGGGCACCGCCCGCGGCGCGCCACAGCGGCTCGCCGTCGCGTCGGCAGCGGGCATCCCACACCGCGGTGTCGATCGCGGCGAGGGCGAGCGACGTGATAGCGCCGACCGTAGTGGCGCGGGTCTGGGTGAATGCGTGCCGCCACACCGCCTCGGGGCGACGGACGTCCTGGCCGATCACCGCGGGCAGGAGGTGGTCGCGCAGCATCGACAGCACCGCACGGCCGCCGGTGCCGATCGTGTACGAGTAGCCGCGGCCCGGCGTGCCGTCGGCGGCTTCGAGGTCGACGACGATCGTCTCCTGCTTGACGAAGGACTGCACCGCGTCGGTGCGCACGGTCTCGACCGGGATGTCGACGAGCATGGCGCGGGCGTACGTGATGACGGACATGACCCCTCCGGGGGATGGATGGATGCCGAGGCGCGGCGTCAGCGGACGAGCGACTGGATCGCGGCCGCGGCGGCGCCGCGGGCCCAGTCCTGGAAGGTGTGTGGGCGCGTGACGATGGGGCAACGTGCCGCGGCGCCGAACGCGTGGGCGTCGAACGCGCTCCGCAGCGTCTGATCGAAAAGGTCAAAATTCGACACGCCCTCGCCGCCGATGATGACGAGCTCGGGCCCGGTGAGGTTCACGAGGGTGGCGATGGCGGTGCCGATGATGCGCGCCGCCTCGCGGAACGCGGCTTCGGCCGCCGGGTCGCCGGCGTGGGCGAGGCGGACGGCTTCGTCGATGCCCACGTCGCGGCCGTGCGCCGCCGACACGGCCGCCTCGATGGCAGAGGTCGCCGCCACCGCCTCGACGCAGCCGTGGCGTCCGCAAGAGCACACATGTTCGGGCGCGGCGAGCGGCAGATGCCCGATCTCGCCTGAGACGCCGTAGGCGCCGGAGACGACCTGGCCGTTGAGGTGCAGGCCGCTGCCGATGCCGCGTCCGATGGTGACGATGGCGAATGACGCCGTCCCGAGCCCAACGCCGAACCAGTGCTCGCCGACGGTGAGGGCGTGCACGTCGTTCTCGAGCGTTACGGGCCATGCGAGCCGCGCCTGGAGCGTTGCGCCGAACGGCACGTCGGTCCAGCCCATGATCGCCGACGCGCGCACGACCCCGGTCGACGTGTCGACGTCACCCGAGACGGCCACGCCGACGCCCGCGATCGCCGCGGACTTGTCACCCAGCTGCAGCTCAAGCGCCGCGACGACGTCGACGACGCAGTCAGCGACGGTCTCCGGATCGTGGGTGGCGAGGGCACGCTGTTCGCTCCCGAGGACGGTGGTGGCGAGGTCGGTCGCCACGGCGATGACCTCGTCGGGGTTGACCTTGATACCGATCATCACCATCGCGTCGGGCACGATCGAGACCGGCGCCGCGGGACGCCCCGGGAGGCCGTCGCGCTGGGTGACGGGGGGAGCATCGACGAGGCCGGCGGCGACGAGCGGCGAGACCGCCTTGGTCACGGCCGCCTGCGAGAGTCCGGTGTGCCGCGCGATGTCGATGCGGCTGATCGGGCTGCGCGTCAGGATCGTCGCGAACACCCTCGAGCTCGCATCGGACGCCGAGCGGATGAGCGTCGTGCGGGCGGCGGTGTCGTGGTCCATGGATTCCTCGGGTCTTGTCGATACGGTAGCGAATCGTGGGCGGGACGCCGTGCGTCCCGCCCACGACACGTCACTCGGCCAGGATGTCCTGCGTCTTGGTCTGCATCTCCGGGAACACGTCGTCGTCGCGCTCACCCGTGAAGTAGGCCTCGAACATCGGCTGGATGGTGTCGGCCAGCTCCTGGCCGTTCACCGTCGGCGGCGCCGGGTAGAGCTCGCCCTCGTCGAGCGCGGTCAGGAACGACGACATGTCGACGCCCTTCTCGGCCTGCGCTTCGACCGATGCCTGCAGCGCCTCCGAGATCGAGGGGAGCAGGTAGCCGTCGGCGCCGGCGATCGTCTGGCACTCCACCGTGCCCATGTAGCTGACCCACTTCCACGTCTCGTCGACATGCTTGGTGCCGGTGAAGATGTTGTTCGCGTTCGAGTTGCTGATCATCATGCGGCCCTCGGGGCCGTCGACGGTGGGTGCGACGCCGACCTTGATGCCGGGGATGTTGGACACCGGGCCGATGTCCCACGTGCCGCCCTGGATCATGGCGACTGAGCCCGAGCCCAGCTGCTCGGCGCCCGAAACGCTGAACTGGCCGAACGTCGGCATGAGACCGCGATCGCCAAGCGTGCGGATGTAGTCGAGGGTCTTCACGAAGTCCTGGTCGCCGTAGGGGATCTCGGTCGGCCACGCGGTGTCATCGCCACCGAGGCGCCACCCCAGCGTCGAGACGAACGGGTTCCACGACGTCTGGCCGTTGAAGTCCGCAGATGCCAGGCTGCCGATGCCGTAGGTCTTCACGTTCTTCGGGTCGAAGCCGGCCTCGTCACCGCGCACGCCGTTGGCGTCGACGGTGAGGCGCGCAATGACGTCGTCGAACGTGCCTCCGTCTTCGGGGTTCCACGTCATGTTCTTGATGTCGTCGGCGGTGAGTCCCGCCTCGGTGACCAGATCCTCGTTGAAGTACACCGCCGAGCCCGCCCAGTCCAGCGGGATGCCGTAGCGCTTGCCGTCGGTGAACACCCACGAGTCGAGCCCGATGTCGTGGACCGACAAGTCGTAGCCCGACTTCTCGATGAGGTCGTCCAGCGCCATGATCTGGCCCTGGCCGGCGTACTCGCCCAGCAGCGGCACGCTGTTCTGGAACGCGTCCGGGGCGGTGCCCGAGACGAAACCGGTCGTGAGCTTCGTGAAGTAGTCGTCGACCGCGTACTGCGAGATCTTCACCGTGATGTCCGGGTTCTCCTCCTCGAAACCCGGGATGCACTTGCGGTACGACGCGGCCTGCGTGTCGCTCCACGTCCACCAGTTCACGGTGGTCTTTCCGTCCGCGTCGCCGCCTGCGCCGGCCGACGAGCACGCGGTCAGTCCCGCGACCGCGATGGACGCGATGGCCAGGGCCGCGAGGGTGCGCTGCTGTCTCATGATTCCTCACTCAGGTGTGGGGCGCCGACGGCGCCCGTGGGGTGTGTTGCGGTGGGTCGGGAGCCGGACGCGAGATGCGCCGCGGCGAAGTCGAGGGCGTTTTCCTCGTCGAGGTCGCCGCCGGCCTCGTGGCCGTTGTAGGGCCACAGCACGATCTGCTTCTCGCCGCCGTAGGCGGTGAAGGCCGGGAGGACGGATGCGGGCGGCGTGATGCCGTCCATGAGCCCAGTGCTCAGAAGGGCCGGCGCGGTCGCGCGCTTGGCGTGGTTGACGCCGTCGAAGTAGCGGAGGGTGTCGAGTGCCCTCGCGGTGTCGAGGCGTCGGTCGGAGAAGTACTGCGTGAGCAGGGAGTATGGGAACTCGGTGCTGAGTTCGGCGGCGCGATTCAGTTCGCTCAGGAACGGGGCCTGGATGATCGCGACAGCGAGGTCGGGAACGAGCCCGGCGATCGCGAGCGAGATGCCGCCGCCTTGGCTTGCGCCCACTGTGCCGACGCGACGCGCATCGACCATTTCGAGCGACCGCAGTGCCTCCACGGCGCGGACGGCGTCGGCGAACACGCGGCGGTAGTAGTACTCGTGCGGGGAGCGGAGCCCGCGGGTGAGGAATCCTCCTGCCGACGGCCCGCCGTCGGGTGCGTCGTCGTCGGTTTCGCCGTGTCCTTGGCCGCGCGCGTCGACGGCGAGGTGTGCGTACCCGGCGGCGGCCCAGCGCAGGTCGCGCAGCGCATGGCCGCGGCCGTTGCCGTACCCGAAGAACTGCACGAGCCCGGGGAGGGCCCGGCTCACGCCCCGGGGGACGCGGAGCCAGGCGTGGACGCGCGTGCCGCCGAACCCGCGGAACGTCACGTCGAACACGTCGAGGACGGCCAGGCGGGTCGGGCGCGGTTCGATGGTCACGTCCAAGGGGTGGTGCCGGGTCTCGGCGAGCGTCTCGGCCCAGAAGGAGTCGAAGTCGGCGGGCTCGGTCTGCGTGGTCGGCATGTCGACCATGACGGTCTCACCGCGCATGGCGTCCTCCGATCGCGAGCGAGGCGGCATCCGTGAATTCCTCCGCGGTCAGTTCGACCGACGAGTCGCCGCGGAGTCGCACATCGACCCGGGCGCCGCCGTACTCGACGACCACGACGCGGTCGATCCCGAGCGCATCGCGCAGGCGCGCCCGGGTGAGGACGCCCTCCTGCCACGCGAGATCGATGACGAGACCGGTGCGAGCACCGATGCCCTGCACCTCTCCGACGGTCCACGACGACGGCAGTGCCGGCAGCAGTCGCACGATCCCGCCGTGGCTCTGCACGAGCAGCTCGGCGATCCCGGCGGAGAAGCCGAGGTTGCCGTCGATCTGGAACGGTGGGTGCGTGCTGAAGAGGTTGGGCAGGAGGCCGCCCCACTCCGAGCCGTCGACCGGGCCGTGCCGGGTGACGTCGCCGTCGAACGGTGTCAGCGCCTCGTCGAGCAGCGCCGCGGCGGCGTCACCGTCGCGGGTGCGCGCGCGCAGGGCGATCTTCCACGCCCACGACCAGCCCATCGCGCCGGAGCCTCGCGCGTCGAGCAGCCGCACGCCGGCGCCGAACAGCGCCGGCTCCCGCTCGGGGGTCAGCGTGTCGAGCGGGTACATGCCGATGAGGGGCGAGAGGTGACGGTGCAGTGGCTCGACCTCGACGACGTCGGCGGACCACTCCCGCAGGCGGCCGTCGGCGCCGACGCTCAGCGGCTCCAGCGCCGCCAGCGCACTGTCGATCTCTGCGGCGAGCGGGTCGTCGTCGATGCCCAGCGCCGTGATCGTGGTCCGCGCGCGCTCGAACAACCCTTGGATGAGGGACAGGTCGGAGGCGGCGGTCAGGCCGATCGCGGTTGCCGCGCCGTCCGGCCCGATGAACGAGTTCTCGGGGGACGTCGATGGCGAGGTGCGGAGCGTCCCGTCGGGTCCGGCGACGAGCCAGTCGAGGCAGAACTCGACGGCACCGCGCATGACCGGCCAGATGCGGGAGCGCAGCAGCTCGAGATCGCCGCCGACCTCGTAGGCGTCCCACAGGTTGTGGGTGAGCCACACGCCGCCCATCATCCAGATCGCCCAGCTCGGCGCGCCGTGCCCCATGCCGACCGGCAGGCTCCATCCCCACAGGTCGGTGTTGTGGTGTGCCACCCAGCCGCGGGCACCGTAGAGCTGGCGCGCGGTGTCGGTGCCGGTGCGCGCGACGCGCTCGACCAGCGCCAACAGCGGCTCCATGGGGTCGTCGAGCCCGAGGACGGGGGCCGCCCAGTAATTCATCTGGGTGTTGATGTTGATCGTGTAGTTCGACGACCACGCTGGTCGCAGCCGGTCGTTCCAGATGCCCTGCAGGTTCGCGGCCGGACCGCCCGCGCGTGACGACGAGGTGAGCAGATACGCGCCGTACTCGGCCGCGATGGTCGCCTTGAGCAACGGATCGTCGCCGTGCAGCACGTCACGATCGACGTCCCACGTGCCTTCCCGGCGACCGCCGATCGCGAACCGCGCCCGAGTGATGCGCCGCCGGTCGGCGACGTGCTCGGCGAGAAGCTCGGCGGACGCGCGGTGTGCCGCGGCCTCCGCCCGCCCTCGTGCGCGGTCCCGGATCGCCTCGCGGGAGGCGGTCCGCCACTCCTCGTCCGCGCCGGCCCACCAAAACTCGGCGCGGGACGATGTGGAGAGGGCGATCAGCAGCCGGCGAGCCTCGCGGACGGTCACGCCGGTGGGCATGGCCTCCACGAAACCGTCGGTGTCCAGTGCGACCGCGACGGCCGCGAAGGCGTCGAAGTCGGAGTCGTCGTCGGCGTACCGCAGTGGCGGTTCCACCATGGACTCGTGCAGTGGTGCGCCGTCGATCGGTATCTCGACGTCGAGCGTGAGCCCGTGGGCGGCGACGGTGTGCAGCGGGGTCGAGAGGGAGATGGATGCCGTGAAGCCTGCGTCCGACGTGAGCTCGACGACGAGCGCCTGGGCCGGGGCGGAGACCCATGACCGTCGGCGCACGGTGCCGCCGGGCACGCGGAGGGTCTCGGTCAGCACGGCTTCGTCCAGGTCGAGCACGCGGGCGGGCGCCGCGGGCGCAGCATCCGTGATCTCCACCGCCAGATCGGCGAGCGGCAGGAACTCCTGCGAGTAGCGGCCCTCGAACGACATCAGGAGGTCCTCCGCGCTGCGCACGTCGCCGGCGTCGAGGGCGGCGCGCACCGCGGCGAGGCGCTCGGGACCCGCGCCTGCCGCGACCACGTCGCGCAGCGCGTGCGAGGGGCCGTCGGGAGTGCCCGACCACACCGTGGCATCGTTGAGCGCGTAGCGTGCGGACGCGCCGCCGAAGGCCATCGCGCCGATGCGGCCGTTACCGAGCGGGGCCGCCTCCTCCCACCGGGCGGCGGGTGAATCCCACGAGAGCTGCAGGGTACGGGTCATGGCGGTCACTTGAGCCCCGTGAATCCGATGGAGTTGACGATGCGCTTGCCGAAGACCATGAAGAGCACGAGCATCGGCGCCGCGGCCACCAGCGTGGCGGCCATCAGGCCTGCCCAGTCGGGCTGCGACTGCGGCGACGCCTGCTTGAAGACGGCGAGGGCCAGCGTCAACGGCTGCACCGATTCGTCGGAGGTCACCAGCAGCGGCCAGAAGTAGTCGTTCCACATGCCGATGAAGCCGAGGATCGACAGCGTCACGATCGGCCCGCTCGTCATCGGGAGGGTGATGCCGAACAGGATGCGTACCCGGCCGGCGCCGTCGATGAGCGCGGCCTCCTCGGTCTCGGTCGACAGGCCGAGCATGAACTGGCGGAGGAAGAAGATGTTGAACGCCGAGAACAGCGCGTACGGCAGGATCATGCCGGCGAACGTGTTGAGGAGGCCGAGCTCCTTCACCAGCACGAAGTTCGGCAGCAGTGTGAGGATGCCGGGTACCATGAGCGCCGCGAGGAACAGCGAGAAGACGAGCTCGCGGCCCTTCCACTGGAGGCGCGCGAACGCGTACGCGGCGATCGTCGAGAAGAAGACGATGAGGCCCGTGGACAGCGTCGCGTAGACCACCGAGTTGAAGATGTACCGGCCGAGCTCGATCGAGGCGCCCGAGCCGCCCTCGGCCAGCGCCTCCTCAGGGGTGGCGAGGCCGAGCACCCGGCGGAAGGGTCCCCACGTGAAGTCGACCGGAAGGATCGACGACGGGTTCGCCAGAAGCGCGTAGTTGTCGGACAGAGCGGTGCGCAGGATCCAGTAGAAGGGGAAGATCGTGATGAGGAGGATCGCGATCAGGTAGACCCATGCGAGGATCCGTCCGACGCTGAGCCGAGGCTTGGTGCGCATCAGTTGGTGTCCGATTCGTTAGCGCGCAGCAGGCGCATCTGGATGAAGGTGATCGCGATGAGGATCGCGAACAGCGCGAGCGACATCGCCGACGCGTAGCCGAAGTCGAACTGCCCGAAGGCTTTGCTGTAGATGTACATCTGCAGCACGTTCGACGCGTTGGCCGGTCCGCCCTTGGTGGTGACCGCGATGATGTCGAAGACCTGGAACGCCCCGATGACGTTCAACACGACGACGAGTGCCAGGATCGGGCGCAGGAGCGGCAGCGTCAGCCGGAAGAACATCTGCGTCTCGCTCGCGCCATCGATCCGGCCGGCCTCGTAGACGCTCGCGGGGATCGTCTGCAGGCCCGCGAAGATGATGATCGACGTGTAGCCCATGTTCTTCCACACGTGGATCAGCGCGATCGACGGGATCGCAAGCGCCCGGGAGCTCAGGAACTGCTGCCCCTCGCCACCCAGCGCCTCGATCGCGATGTTGATGATGCCGAGCTGTGTGTCGAGCATCCACGACCAGACCGTGGCCGCCACGACCGACGAGATGAGGAACGGCAGGATGATGAGTCCTCGGATGACCGTCGACGAGGTGAGGCGGTGGAGCACCGCCGCGGTGAGCACCGAAACCGCCACCGTGAGGGTCACTGCGACCAGGACGAAGTAGATCGTCACCCATAGCGCGTTCCAGAAGACGTCGTCGCCGAGAAGCTCGATGAAGTTGTCGAGGCCGACCCACTCGGGTGGGCTGAGCACGCGGAAGTTCGTGAAGCTCAGGTAGATGCCGCGCAGCGTCGGGTACACCGCGAACACCAGGAATCCGATCATCGCGGGGGCGATGAGGATCCATGCCAGCCGCGCGTCGCCGCGGTGGGAGGGCGCGGTCGCGTTCGCGTTGCGGCGTTCGCGGCGTCCTCGCTTGGCGCTCCAGGCGGGCTCTGGAGCGGCCTGTGTCTCGGCTTCTAAGAGCGTCATCGATCTTCCTGTCTCATCCGACGACGGCGTCGTGGGAAAGGTTCGGGATCCACCGACCCGGATTCGGAAACCTCGGATCTTTGGTTGCGACGCCAGAGTAAACATGATTAATTACCGATGTCAAGAAACCCGATGAAGGAGTTGCGGATGATCAACGGCGAGGGCAGAGTCCACACGCTGCGGGCAGCGGGCGTGTCGCTCGTCGTCGATCTGGGGGGTGTCGTGCCCCGCGTCCTGCACTGGGGTGCCGACCTCGGACAGGTCGATGCCGACCTCGCCGCGGCGCTGCGCAAGACCTCCATCCCGGCCGTGCTCAACAACTCCCCGGACGTCCCGCGGGCGTTCTCGTCTTGGCCGACCGAGCAGGACGGTTGGGCGGGAACGCCCGCACAGGCCGGCAGTCGCGCGGGTACCGCCGCCACGCCCCGGCCGCACCTCGTCGGCAGTGAGGTCGAGCAGTCCGCGGACGGCGGAGGTCGGATCTCCATCGACCTCGGCGATGGGATCGCCGCCACGTCCGCCCACCTCGAGTACCGGATGGATGCCGCCGGCGTGGTGTCGGTGGACATGTCGGTCGAAAACCCGTCGGACGCCGCATCCGTTTACGTCGTCGATGGGCTGCGCGCGCTGATGCCCGTGCCGGAGCGAGCGGGCGAGCTGCTGGATTTCACCGGCAAGTGGTGCCGGGAGCGCTCGCCGCAGCGCCTGCCGTTCGCGTTCGGCACCCATGCGCGCCGCGCTCGCCGTGGGAAGCCGGGCCACGACTCGCCCTTCCTGCTGGCCGCGGGAACGCCCGCGTTCGGCTTCTCGCACGGCGAGCTGTGGGGCGTGCACCTGGCGTGGAGCGGCGACGGCGAGTACCTCGCTGAGCGACTGCCAGAGGGTGCCGGCGCGCTGTCACGGGTGCTCGGAGCGGGGGAGCTGCTCCGCTCGGGCGAGGTCATGCTGCAGTCGGGGGAGCGCTACGACGCGCCGACGGTGCTCTTCACGTGGTCGGACCGCGGCCTCGACGGCCTCGCCGCGCGGCTCCACCGACGCCTCCGCTCCCGCGCGCACCACCCCGACGGGCCGCGGCCGCTCGTGCTCAACACGTGGGAGGCCGTGTACTTCGACCACGACCTCGATCGGCTGATCGAGATCGCGGACCGCGCGGCCGAGGTCGGCGTCGAGCGCATCGTGCTCGACGACGGCTGGTTCCATGGGCGGCGCGACGCCAACGCGGGTCTCGGCGACTGGCTCGTCGACGAGGACGTCTGGCCCGACGGGCTCGGGCCGTTCGTCGACGCGGTGCGCGAGCGGGGCATGGAATTCGGGCTGTGGTTCGAGCCGGAGATGATCAGTCCCGATTCCGACCTTGCCCGCGAACACCCCGACTGGGTGCTCGCTCCCCGGGAAGGCGCAGGCCCCACCGCCCGCAACCAGCAGGTGCTCGACCTCGCGAATCCCGAGGCCTACGACCTCGTGCTCGAGCGCGTCAGCGCGCTCGTCGCCGCGCACGACATCGACTACCTCAAGTGGGACCACAACCGCGATCTCGTCGAGCCGGTCGCGGGCCGCGACGGCGGCGACCGCCCGCTCGTGCACGACCAGACGCTCGCGCTGTACCGCATGCTCGACGAACTGCGGGCGCGGCACCCCCGCCTCGAGATCGAGACGTGCTCGGGCGGCGGCGGCCGCGTCGACCTCGGCATCCTCGAGCGCACCGACCGCGTGTGGGCGTCGGACTGCAACGATCCCGTCGAGCGCGCCCGCATCGAACGGTGGACGCGGCTCCTGGTGCCGCCGGAGCTGATCGGGTCGCACCTCGGCGCCCGACGCTCGCACACGACGTCACGCGAAACCGACCTGTCGTTCCGGCTCGCGATCGCCCTCACGGCGCACGCCGGCATCGAGACCGATCTCACCTCCGCGACGCCCGACGACCTCCGCACGATCACGGCGTGGTCGGCGCTCTACCGCGAGCTCCGCGGTCTCATCCACACCGGCGACATCGTCAACGCCGACCTCGCCGACGACGCGGCGATGCTCACCGGCATCGTGGCGCCGGACGGCGGCCGGGCGCTCTACACGTGGGCGCGCCTGGCTAGCTCCCCGGACGGACAGAGCGGCCGGGTGCGCTTCCCAGGTCTCGACGCCGGGGCGCGGTACCGCGTGCGCGTCCGACCCGAACTCGGCGCCGCGAGCCGGCACGCGGTGTCGGACCCAGCGTGGATGTGCGCGGCCGTCGACGGCGGCGCGGAGCTGCCCGGCGCGGTGCTCGCCGTGGCAGGCGTTCCGCTCCCGACGCTCAACCCGCAGCAGGCGCTGCTCTTCGACGTCGAGCGGCTTCCGTGAGCCGCTGACAGCACTGCTTCTGGGGAACCGCGCGATGGGGCGCGGGGTTCACCGACGAACCCACCGCAGAGAGGAAAACATGGACACCCAGAACCGCCACGCCCACGGGCCGAGGTGGCTTGCGGCGCTCGCCGCCGGCGCGCTGACCTTCGGGCTCGGCGCGACGTCGGCGTACGCGGCACCACCGGCGGAGGCATCCGTCTCCGTCGTGTCGGCCGCGCCCGCCGCCCCAACCGCGGCCGATGACGAACTCGGCGCCCGCCCCTACATGGGCTGGAGCAGCTACAGCATGCAGGTGTACTCGGGCAACGGGAAGTGGATCACCGCCGACCAGATCATCGCCCAGTCCGACGCGATGCACGAGAAGCTGCAGCCCGCCGGCTACGACTACATCAACATCGACGCCGGCTGGAATGACGGCGTCGACGAGTATGGCCGGCCGAAGCCGAGCACGACGCTCTACCCCGACGGGCTCCAGGCTGTCATCGACCACATCCACGGCAACGGGCAGAAGGTCGGCCTGTACCTCATCCCCGGGATCTCGCCGCAGGTGTACGAGGCGGACCTGCCGATCTTCGGTGCGCCCGAGTGCTCGACGGGCGACATCGTGAAGCGGCCGATCCAGCAGGCGGACTACTGGGATATCGGCTACCGCATCGACTTCTCCAACCCGTGCGCCCAGGCCTACATCGACTCGATCGCCGACGTGCTCGGGGAGTGGGGCATCGACTTCCTGAAGTTCGACAGCGTCACCCCCGGCTCGGGCATCGGCGACCTGTCGCTCGACGCCCGCGACGACGTGGCCGCGTGGTCCCGGGCGCTGAAGCCGCACGGCATCTGGTTCGAATTGTCGTGGGCGCTCGACATCCGCTACGCCGACTACTGGGCCGAGCACGCTCAGGGCTGGCGCGTCGATTGGGACGTCGAATGCTACTGCGGCACCGAGGCCCTCACCACGTGGGAGAACATCGCGCGCTTGTTCCCGCGCGCGGCCGACTGGTGGCGCTACGCCGGCCCTGAGCGGGGCTGGAACGACTTCGACTCGCTCAACGTCGGCAACGGCGCGATGGACGGGCTGACCCGCGACGAACGCCGCACCGCGACCACACTGTGGGCGGTCTCGGCCGCGCCGATGTACACCGGCAATGACCTGACGCAACTCGACGACTACGGCATCTCGCTGCTGACGAACCCCGAGGTCATCGCGGTGAATCAGGCCGGCCGGCCCGCGCACCCCGTGTCGACGACGACCAAGCGGCAGACCTGGTACTCGATGAACCCGGACGGCTCGGCGACGGTCGCGCTGTTCAACCTCGGGCGCACCGACGCCGACATGAAGGTGTCGTTCGCCGACCTCGGGCTCAAGGGCTCAGCCAAGGTGCGCGACCTGTGGGCGCAGAAGAACCTGGGCTCGTTCGACGGTGAGTTCACCGCCGAGGACGTGCCCGTGCACGGCACCCGGCTCTTCACCGTCGCGCCTGCCAAGGGCGGCACCGTCACGCTGAACGACGATGACGCGCGGCTGTCGTACGGCGGTGCCTGGTCGCGCAACGCGGGCAAGGAGACCGTCGCCGCGTCGCAGCCCCTCACCGTCTCGGTGTTCGATTCGTCGAAGGGCGGCACCGCGCCCGAGACCGGCTCCTCAAACGTGGTGGCCGTCAACGACGCGGATCCCGCGATCGCCTACAGCGGCAACTGGGGCTACAGCAACGGCCGTGGTCTCGGCGACCACCAGGACGACGTGCACTACGCGGAGGCGAACGGCGCCGCGTTCCAGTACACGTTCACGGGCACCGGTATCGATTGGGTGACGGAGACGCATGAGTCGCAGGGCGAGGCGGAGATCTACCTCGACGGCGTGCTCGTCGACACGGTCGACACGCACCTCGACCCCGCCGAGGGGCGTGGTGTGCAGCAGGTCGTCTACAGCGTCCGCAACCTCGCCGACGGCGGTCACACGCTGCGCGTCGTCAAGAAGTCGGGGCAGTTCATGCTCCTCGACCGGCTCGACGTCGTACAGGCGAGCCTCATCGACGTCGACGGGGTCGCCTTCGACCGCGCCGGCGCCGCCGATGTGACCGTGCACGTGCTGCGGGATCCGGGTGAGCTCGCCGGCGTGTACCGCGACGGCGCCGCGCTGAAGAACGGGACGGACTACTCCGTCGACGGACGCGCCGTCACCCTGCGCGCGGCCTACCTGTCGACGCTTCCAGATGGGGACACGGCGCTGCAGTTCCGGTTCCGCGGAGATCTGCGCGACGACGTCCGCTGGACCGCAGACGACGGCGCGGCCGTCGAGCTCGCGTTCCGCGGCACGGCAGTCACGGTGACTGGGCCGATCGGCCCCGACCAGGGCAAGGTCGAGGTCTACCTCGACGGCACGCTCGTCGACACGGTCGACCTTCAGGGCGCAGCGCGGCTGACGCAGCGCGAGTGGTTCGCCAAGAGCGGCCTCAAGAAGGGCGATCACACGCTCCGCCTGGTAAAGGCCGGCGGCGACGTGCTGCGCGTCGACGCCTTGTCGTACGTCACGGGCTGACGGACGCTCGGGTGGCGGGGCCGCAGGCCTCGTCACCCGAGCCGCGCCGCCGTCCGGGCTCAGGCGTCGCGGGCCTGGCGCAGCCAGCGCTCGATGCCCGAGATGTGCACCTGGGCCACCGAGGTGGCGAGCTCGATGTCGTGGTCGGCGATCGCGTCGAGGATCGCGCGGTGCTCGGCGAGCGTGCGCTCGACCGCGCCCGCCTGGGTGAGCCCTCGCCACACGCGGGCACGCACGGTCTGGCTGGTGAGGCTCTCGAGCAGGCTCGCCAGGTAGTCGTTGCCCGCGAGCCGCGCGATCGCGCTGTGGAAGCGCACGTCGTGCTCGACCAGGGTCTCGATGTCGGTGTCGGTCGCGACACCGCGGATCTCGGCATCCAATCCCGCCACGTCGTCGTCGTCCGCACGCTGGGCCGCGAGCCCCGTCGCGTGGGACTCGAGGACGCGACGAACCGCGAAGATCTCGAGCAGCGAGTCGTCGTCGTGCAGGTCGACGACGAACGAGATCGCCTCGAGCAGCAGCTTCGGCTCGAGGCTCGTGACGTACGTGCCGTCGCCGCGCCGCACGTCGAGCACGCGGATGACCTCGAGCGCCTTGACGGCCTCGCGCATCGAGTTGCGCGAGAGGCCCAGGCGCTCGGCGAGGTCCTTCTCGGGAGGCAGGCGCGATCCCGGCGCCAGCTCGCCGCGGACGATCATGTCTTTGATCTTCTCGATCGCTTCGTCGGTGACGGCCACGGGCCCATCCTAGACATCCGATGTCAGGAACGAATGGATGCTGTGACCACCGCGCGTCGACGGCATGATGGTGGCATGCGAGTCGTGGACGGACACCTGCATCTCTGGGACCGGCAGGTCCTGACCTACGAGTGGCTCGAAGGGCCTCTGCTCCGATCTTTCGGACCCGACGAGCTCGACGTCGCGCTGCAGGATGCTCCCGAGGCGGACTGCGGGTTCGTGTTCGTGCAGGCGGAGTGCGCTCCGGAGCAGTCGATCGCCGAGGTCGACTGGGTCGCCTCGCTGACGGACCGCGTGCCGGTGCGGGGCATCGTGGCGCGCGCGCCCCTCGAGGATCCCGGCGCCACCGAAGAGCATCTCGCAGCGTTCGCGGAGCGTCCGCTCGTGGTCGGGGTGCGGCGGCTGCTGCAGTCCGAGCCGGACGGATTCGGGCTGCGGCCCGGGTTCCTCCGCGGCGCGCAGGCCGTGGCATCCGCCGGGCTCACCTTCGATGCCGGCGTGCGCTGGACGCAACTGCCCGATCTGGTGGCCTTCGCCGACGCGCTGCCCGACCTCGCCATCGTGCTCGACCACCTCGGCAAGCCCGAGGTGGGGTCGCCGGACGACGCCGACCCCGCCGACGGCACGCCGTGGGCGGAGTCGCTGCGCGACCTGGCCCGGCGCCCGAACGTGGTGTGCAAGCTGTCGGGCCTGCCGGCGGAGTCGTCCGGCGAGTGGACCGAGGCCCAGATGCGGCCGTTCCTCGACGTGGCGCTCGATGCCTTCGGCCCTGACCGCCTGCTGTTCGGCAGCGACTGGCCGGTATCGGGTCCGTACGGGCGCTGGCTCGACACGGTGACGTCGTGGCTGGAGGACCGCGTCGGCGAGCGCCACCGGAAGGCTGTGCTCGCCGAGAACGCGGAGCGCGTCTACCGGCTCGGGTAGCAGCATCCATCGTTCCCCGTCTTCACCGACGCGGGTGCGAGGCCTCCCGCGCCGCCCGCCCCCTCGATCAACAGGTCAACCGGGCTTCTGCAGGAGCTTCGGCCACGAATCGGTCCTGCGGAAGCCCGGTCGACCTGTTGGACGGCTGCAGGGGTGGGGGAGACGCCCCGACGCCCCGGAGCGGGATCGCTTCAGGAGCCGGCCGGGCGGAGGCGGAGGGGCGACATGCCGCCGTCCACCTCGATGTAGGTGCCGGTCGTCGAGCCCGACGACGGGCTCACCAGGTATAGCACGGCGCCGGCGACCTCGGCGGCCGACACCAGACGGCCGTGGGGTTGGCGGGCCTCCAGCGCGGCGCGCTCGGCGGCGGGGTCGGGAGCGCTCGCGAGCAGACGGCCGATCCACGGGGTGTCGGCGGTGCCGGGATTGACGGCGTTGACGCGGATGCCCTCGCGCAGGTGGTCGGCGGCCATCGCGCGGGTGAGCGAGAGCACGGCACCCTTCGAGGCGCTGTACAGCGCGCGCTGCGGCAGGCCCGCGGTCGCCGCGATCGAGGACGTGTTGCAGATCGCGGCGGACGGCGAGGTCCGAAGCCAAGGCAGCGCCGCCGCCGTGACGCGCGCGATGCCGGTGACGTTGATGGAGAGCACGCGCGCCCATTCGGCGTCGTCGTTCGCGGCGATGTCGCCCTGCGCGCCGATCCCCGCATTGTTGACGAGGATGTCGATGCGCCCGAACCGCTCCCCGACCTCGGCGATCGCCCGGTCGACCGCGGCGCGGTCCGACACGTCCGCGGCGAACGCGGCGAACCGCGGGTCTGCGCCGGACGGATCGAGGTCGAGCACCGCGACCTCGGCGCCCTCGTCAGCGAGTGCGGTCGCGATCGCGGCGCCGATGCCCGATGCGCCTCCGGTGACGATGGCGACGAGCCCGTCCAGCTGCCGGCCGCTCATCGTGCCGCCTCCCATGCCACGAACTCCTGGCGCTGCGCACCGAGACCGTCGATCTCGATGTCGACGACGTCGCCGGCCCTCAGATACGGGAACTTGCCGCCGAACGCCACACCCTGCGGCGTGCCGGTGAGGATCAGGTCGCCGGGCTCGAGGGTGACGAACTGCGAGAGGTGGTGCACGATGGCCCGCACGTCGAAGATCATGTCGCTGGTGTTCGAGTCCTGGCGGGGCTCACCGTTGACGAAGCTCCTCAGACCGAGGTTCTGGGCGTCGACCTCGTCGGCCGTGACCAGCCACGGGCCCGTCGGGTTGAAGCCGTGCGCGATCTTGCCCTTCGACCACTGCCCGCCCGAGATCTCCATCTGGAAGGTGCGCTCCGAGACGTCGTTGGCGACGACGTAGCCGGCGATGTGCGCGTCGGCCTCGTCGGGGCTGTCGAGGTACGCGGTGCGGCGGCCGATCACGACGCCGAGCTCGACCTCCCAGTCGGTCTTCTCGCTGCCGCGGGGGATCGTCACGGCGTCGTTCGGTCCGACGACGGTGTTCGGCGTCTTGAGGAAGATGATCGGCACGGTCGGCGGCTCCGCACCGGACTCGCGCGCGTGCGCGGCATAGTTCTGGCCGATGCAGATGACCGCGCTCGGACGCGCGATCGGGGCGCCGATGCGCAGATCGGCGGCGCCCTCGAGCTCTGGGAGGAGCCCTTTGGTGATCGCGGCGGAGGTGCGGCCGACGGGGTCCTCGGCGAGGAATCGCCCGTCGACATCGGATGTGAGCGGACGCAGATCGAGGTGACGGTCGCCGTCGATGACGACGGGGATCTCGCTGCCGGACTCGCCGAGGCGCGCGAACTTCATGGTTCTCCTGGATTTCTCGATGCGGGGCGGCGTCGGTGCCGCCGCGGCCCGCGGACGTGATTGACAGTATAGACATCCGATGTTTACACTTCGAGCGGTTCGACTCCCCGAACCGCGAACCGCTGGAGAACGCCCCGTGAGCCGCATCGTCGCCTTCGAGACGACAGACATCCGATTCCCCACGTCACTGAGCCTCGACGGCTCCGACGCGATGAACCCCGATCCCGACTACTCGGCTGCCTACCTCCGTATCGTGACGGATGCTGCGGACCGAGTCTCGGGACACGCCTTCGTGTTCACGATCGGGCGCGGAAACGACGTCCAGGTCGCCGCGCTCGACGCGCTCGCCGCGCACCTCGTCGGGCGCGAGCTCGAGCCGCTCCTCGACGACATGGGTGCGATCAACCGCGAGCTCATCGGCGACTCGCAGCTGCGCTGGCTCGGCCCCGAGAAGGGCGTCATGCACATGGCGATCGGTGCGGTCGTCAACGCGCTGTGGGACATCAAGGCCAAGCGCGCCGGACTCCCGCTGTGGCAGCTGCTGTCGCGCATGAGCCCCGAGGAGCTCGTCGCGCTCGTCGACTTCCGCTACCTCACGAACGCCCTCACGCCCGAAGACGCGCTGCAGATCCTCCGCGACGCCGAGCCCGGTCGGGCCGAGCGCGAGCGCGAGCTGCTCGCCACCGGCTACCCCGCGTACACGACGAGCCCCGGCTGGCTGGGCTACTCGGACGAGAAGCTCGCGCGCCTGTGCCGGGAGGCGATCGCCGACGGCTTCGGCCAGATCAAGCTCAAGGTCGGCGCCGACCTCGATGACGACATCCGTCGCCTCCGCGTCGCGCGCGAGGTCTGCGGCGAGGGCTTCCCGATCGCGATCGACGCCAACCAGCGCTGGGAGGTGTCCGAGGCGATCGCATGGGTGAACGCGCTCGCCGAGTTCGAGCCCGCGTGGATCGAAGAGCCCACGAGCCCCGATGACGTGCTCGGCCACGCCGAGATCGCGCGCGGCATCGCGCCGGTGCGCGTGGCGACGGGGGAGCACGCGCAGAACCGCGTGATCTTCAAGCAGCTGCTGCAGGCCGGCGCGATCTCGGTCATGCAGATCGACGCGGCGCGCGTCGGCGGCGTCAACGAGAACATCGCCAACCTGCTCCTGGCGGCCAAGTTCGGCATTCCGGTGTGCCCGCACGCGGGCGGCGTCGGTCTCTGCGAGGCCGTGCAGCACCTCTCGATGTTCGACTTCGTGGCCGTCACCGGCACCCGCGAAGGTCGCATGATCGAGTACGTCGACCACCTCCATGAGCACTTCGTCGTGCCGACCGAGGTCCGCGGCGGCGTGTACGTGGCACCGACGGTGCCCGGCACCGGCATGGAGATGAAGGCGGCCAGCCGCGCCGAGTACGAGTTCGGGACGACGGATGCCGCGGCCTGAACTCCCCGCGCTGACGCGGCTCGGGTACGGCGCGGCGAACGTCGGCAACCTCTTCCGTGAACTCAGCGACGACCAGGCCTGGGCCATCCTCGACGCGGCGTGGGAGAGCGGCATCCGCTACTACGACACCGCTCCCCACTACGGGCTGGGGCTGTCGGAGCGGCGCCTGGGCGCGTTCCTGCGGACCAAGCCGCGCGACGAGTTCGTGATCTCGACGAAGGCCGGGCGTCTGCTCCGCCCCAACCCCGATGACGACGGGGGCCTCGACCTCGCCGCCGACTTCCACGTGCCGACGGCGCTGCGCCGCGAATGGGACTTCTCCGAGGCGGGCGTCCGCGCGAGCCTCGGGGAATCCCTGGAGCGCCTCGGCCTCGATCGCGTCGACGTGCTCTACCTGCACGATCCCGAGCGCCACGATCTCGACCTCGCGCTGCGCGAGGCGTTCCCCGCCCTCGAGCAGCTGCGCGCCGACGGTGCGGTCGACGCGATCGGCATCGGCTCCATGGTGAGCGACGCGCTCGCCGCCGCCGTCGAGAGCGCCGATCTCGACCTCATCATGATCGCCGGGCGCTACACGCTCCTCGAGCAGCCCGCAGCAGTCGCCGTGCTTCCCGCGTGTCACGAGCGCGGGACGGGGGTGGTGGCGGCATCCGTCTTCAACTCGGGACTTCTCGCGAAGGACGAGCCGGAGCGCTCCGACCGGTACGAGTACGGACGGATGCCGGAGCCGCTGTGGGAGCGTCTGCAGGCGATCCTCGCCGTGTGCCGCGCGCACGACGTGCCGCTGCCCGCTGCGGCGGTGCAGTTCGCACTGCGCGACACCGCGGTGCGCTCGGTCGTGGTGGGTGGCAGTCGCCCCGAGCAGCTGCGCCGGAACGCCGAGCTCATGGCGATCGACATCCCCGCCGCGCTGTGGGACGATCTGGCCGCCGACGGCCTCATCCGCTGACGAAGGGATCTTCATGCTCGAGGGCATCAACCCCCTGCTGACCGGGGAGCTGCTGCTCCACCTGGACCGCATGGGCCACTCCGACGCGGTCGTGATCGCCGACGCGCACTTCCCGGCGTGGGCCATCGGTGCACGCGTCATCGATCTGCCGGGAACGACGACGCCCGAGGTGCTGGCGGCCGTGCGCAGCGTGGTGCCGCTCGACGACGCACCCGCGCTGGATCTCATGGCGTCGGCCGACGGCGAGGTGCTCGACGTGCAGCGCGAGCTCGCCGCCGCAGCGGGCGTCGACGATCCGCGCTACGTCGACCGGTTCGAGTACTACGTGCTCGCGAAGACCGCGTACGTCATCGTGCGCACCGGCGAGACGCGCAAATACGGCAACGCGCTGCTGCGGAAGGGCGTCGTCGGGCACCCGTCCGCCTGAGCGGGTCTCTGCGGCGGCTCAGCCGTTGAGGCCGAAGAGGTCCAGCGGGTGCGTGAGGCGCCACCACGGCGACGGATCGGTGATCTCGGCAGCGAGCTTCAGGTCGACGGTGGTGGCGTCGAGCGGTCCGGTCACACTGAGCGAGCCGACGACATCGCCGGCGTCGCGGCTGTCACCGAGGTCGTAGGTGGTCGCGACGGTACCGCTGCCGCCGTTCCAGAGGATCACCGAGGCGTCTCCGGACGTGACGATGTCGACCTTGTCGCCCCACAGCGTCTCGACCTGGCCGGCCACGGTGCTCGCCGTCACGGAGGGCTTGGGCTGCAGCTCCGCCTCCATCTGCGCATACAGCGCGCGGGACGCGGCGAGTCGGGCCTCGTCGTTCGGCTGACCCAGCACCGACGCGTAGAGGCGCACGGTCTTGTCGCCGATCGTGACGTCCTTCGCCGAGAGCAGGTTCCAGGCGTCCAGCGTGCCGGTCTTGAGGCCCACGACGCCCGGATCGGCGAGGAGGCCGTTCGTGTTCTCGACGTGCCCGGCGCCCGGGAGGTCGACGGACTGCTTCGCGACGATCTCGGCGATGACCGGGTTGGCGAGCGCCTTCTGCGCGAGCGTCACGAGGGCCTCGGGGCTCGCGGCGTTGCGCGAGTCCATGCCGGTGGGTTCGCGGACGGTGATCCCGGGAACGCCGTGGGCGGTGAGCCAGGAGTTGGCGGCGGAGGCGTAGACGGCGTCGGAGGGCCAGATGCCCTGGGCCAGCCGGTCGGCATAGTTGTTCGCCGAGCCGATGAGCATGCCCTCGAGCATCTGGTACTCGGTGAGGGAGCCGCCTACGGGAACGTCGAGCGCGGACTCGCCGCCTGCGCGGTACTGCCAGTAGCGCGAGCGGTCCGCCGACGTGAAGCGGTACTCCGGCCCCTGCTCGCCCACGGCGAGCGGCATCTCCTCGAGCACGACCAGCGCGGTCACGATCTTGGTGATGCTGGCGATCGCGTCGGGGTCGGCCGTGGAGGCGAGCGTTCCGGGGATGCCGGCGACCGCCTCGGCCGCGCTGCCCTCGGCCGGCCACGCGGGCGCGGCGGCGGGCGCCGCGATCGGCTGCACCTCCATCGCGGTGACGGTGGGCGCGACGGCGTGCAGCGGCCACAGCAGGGTCGTCGCCGCGTACGCGCCGACGACCGCCGCGATCGCGAGCGTGGGCACCACGACGGCGGCGCGGAACGGGGAGCGGCGCGGGGCGTCGGAGAGGAGGTCGGTCTCGACCGCCACGTACGGGGTCGCGGCCGCGGTCAGATCGGCGGGGGCGGCGCCGTGCTCGACGACCGTTTCGTCGACCCAGGCCAGCGCGGTGTGTCCGCCGGCGACCTCGGTGGGTGTCGGCGCGGTGGTGATCGTCGGAAGCGCGAAGTCGGACGGCTCGACGAGCTCCGCGGGGTTCCACGTCGCAACCGACGGCACGTCGGCGACGGGCACCGTCGCGATCGTCGGAGCGACCGCGGTCACGTCCACCGGAGCGGTGCTCGACGGCGGGTACACGGCATCCGTTTCACCCGTCTGGATCGTGAGGATGCCGCCGTCGGGCGCGTCTTCGGAACCCGAAACCGGGACGGCACCGGTCTGCGCGCGTCGCGCGCGACGCGTGGGTGCAGGGGTGTCGTCCGAAGTCACCCCCCCAAAATACCTGCTGAACCGGCGGTATACTCGTCGCCAACACCACGGGAGTCCGGTGAGCCGGGCTGAGAGGAAGCGATCCACGCTTCGACCGTCGAACCTGATCCGGATCATGCCGGCGCAGGGAGGAGCAAACATGCACGCGTCCACGTCCGCATCCACCCCCGTTGCGGCTCACTCGAAGGCCCCGCGGAGCCTCCGCTGGCGGGTCGTCGACATCGTCGTCGCCGCGGTGCTCGGCGTCGCGATCGGCCTGGTCTTCTGGGCCTGGAACACCATCGGCGGCACCTGGTTCGTCGCCATGGACGGCCTCACCCCCGGCCTCGGCGGCATCGCCGTCGGCATCTGGCTCATCGGCGGCGTCATCGGCGGCCTCGTCATCCGCAAGCCGGGCGCCGCGCTGCTCGTCGAGGTGATCGCCGCGCTCGTGTCGATGCTCATCGGCAACGTGTGGGGCGTCTCGACGCTCTTCTCGGGCATCGTGCAGGGCCTCGGCGCCGAGCTCGTGTTCGCGATCTTCCTCTACCGCCGCTTCACGCTGCCCGTCGCGATGCTCGCCGGCGTCGGCGCCGCGGTGGGCGCCTGGGTGTTCGAGCTGTTCTACGGCAGCTCGCCGAACATCCTGAAGACCCTCGAGTTCAACGTGATCTACCTGGTGTCGCTGGCGGTCTCGGGCGCGCTGCTCGCGGGCCTCGTCGGCTGGATCGCCGTGCGCGGGCTCGCCGCGACCGGTGCCCTCAACCGCTTCGCCGTCGGACGCGAAGCGCGCCGCGAGGTCTGACGTGACGGCGACCCGCCCCGCCCGCATCACCGCGGCGGGCTGGGGGTGGCGCTACGGCGGGCGCCGGGCCGCTGCCGTCCATAACGTCTCGTTCACGATCGAGCCTGGGGAGCGCGTGCTCCTGCTCGGCGCATCCGGCGCGGGCAAGTCGACGCTCCTCGCCGGCATGGCAGGTCTCCTCGGCGGCGCCGACGAGGGGGACGAGACCGGCACGCTCCTCATCGACGGCGAGCGCGCCGAGGCTCACCGCGGTCGCGTCGGGCTCGTGCTGCAGGATCCCGACGCCGGTGTCGTGCTCTCGAAGGTGGGCGACGACGTGGCGTTCGGCTGCGAGAACCTCGGTGTTCCGGCCGCCCGGATCCCCGCTCGGGTCGCAGAGGCGCTCGACGCCGTCGGGCTCGACGTTGCGCTGACCCGTCCGACCAAGGCGCTCTCCGGGGGACAGAAGCAGCGCCTCGCGCTCGCCGGGGTGCTGGCGATGCGGCCCGGAGTGCTCCTGCTCGACGAGCCCACCGCCAACCTCGACCCGGACGGCGTCCGAGAAGTGCGCGACGCCGTCGAGCGTGCGGTGCGCGACACCGGCGCGACGCTCGTCGTGATCGAGCATCGCACTGCGGTGTGGGCCGATCTCATGGACCGCGTCATCGTGGTCGGGGCCGACGGCGGCCTCCTCGCCGACGGCACGCCCGCCGAGGTGTTCGCGCGCCACGGCGCCGCGCTCGCCGCGGCCGGCGTGTGGGTGCCGGGCCACCCGGTAGACCTGCCGGTCCTCGCTTCCACCCGGGCCGACGCGCCGACGGCGGTCGCGGCATCCGCTCTCTCGATCTCCCGTGACGGCCGCACGATCGTGCGCGCGGGGCTCGACCTCGCCGTGCCGCGAGCGGCCGCGACCGTGATCACCGGGCCGAACGGCGCCGGGAAGTCCACGCTCGCCCTGACGCTCGCGGGGCTGCTGCCTGAGGCGGCGGGCCGCGTCGAGTCCGCGCCGGAACTCGCGGGCCGCTCCGGTCGGCGCCCCTCGAAGTGGACGTCGCGCGAGCTGCTCACGCGCATCGGCACGGTGTTCCAGGAGCCCGAGCACCAGTTCCTCGCCTCGACCGTGCGTGACGAGCTCGCGATCGGGCCGCGTTCGCGCGGCGTCGACCCTGCCGCCGTCGACCAGATCGTCGACGAGCTGCTCGAGCGGCTGCACCTCGCGCCGCTCGCCGCCGCGAACCCGTTCACGCTGTCGGGCGGGCAGAAGCGCCGGCTCTCCGTCGCGACCGTGCTCGCCGACGCGCCCCCGGTGATCGTGCTCGACGAACCGACCTTCGGCCAGGACCGCCGCGGCTGGATCGAGCTCGTTCAGCTGCTGCAGTCCGAGATCGCCGCCGGCACGACGGTCGTCGCCGTCACCCACGACGAGGACGTGCTGCGCCACCTCGGCGGCCACCGCATCGAGCTCGGCGCTCCCGTTCCGGCGGGGGTGGGACCGTGACCGCCGTCGACGCGCGCACCGCCGACGTCGAGGCAGTGCCCCGCGCCTGGCTCGACGGGGTCAATCCGGTGACCAAGATCGTGCTCGCGCTGCTGCTGTCAGTGCCCCTCTTCGCGAGCATCGACGCCACGAGCGCCCTCGTCGCGATCGTGCTCCAGCTCGCGTGCGTCCCGTTGACGGGCCTCGCAGCGATGACGGTGCTGAAACGGATGCTGCCCATCCTCGTCTTCGCGCCGGTCGCGGGCCTCAGCATGCTGCTGTACGCGGAGCCCGGCGGCACCGTCTACTGGTCGTTCTGGTACGCGACGATCAGCGACGACTCCATCGCCCTGGCGATCGCGGTGTGCGTGCGCGTGCTCGCCCTCGCCCTGCCGACGATCCTGCTGTTCGGCCGCACCGACCCGACCGAGCTCGCGGACGCGCTCGCGCAGGTCGCGAAGCTGCCGTCGCGCTTCGTGCTCGGCGTGCTCGCCGGCACCCGCACGCTCGGGCTCTTCCTCGACGACTGGCGCAGCATGGGCCTCGCCCGCCGGGCGCGGGGCGTCGGCGACAGCGGAGCCGTCCGCCGCTTCTTCTCGATGGCGTTCGTGCTGCTCGTGTTCGCGGTGCGCCGCGGCACGAAGCTCGCGATGGCGATGGAGGCGCGCGGCTTCGGTTCGGGCATCCCGCGCACGTGGGCGCGGCCGTCGCGCCTGCACCCCCGTGACGCCGTGGCGCTGGTGGGCGGCACCGTGATCATGGCGCTCGCGATCGGCGCCGCCGTGGCGGCGGGCACGTTCCGGTTCGTCTGGTCCTGAGCGCCGCCAGGATCAGCCGCCGGCGACCAGCCGCTCGTAGCCGGGTTGCAACGCGGGGAAGTAGTCGTCCCAGTTCACGGTGTCGACGGCCACGCCTGCCTGCGAGGCCACCAGACGGTCGAGGTAGTACTCCCAACCCGGGCCGATCGAGCCGACCTCGTCCTCGGGGTTGAGGCGCTGGCCGAACGTGAGCACGGTGTCGCCGTGCTCGTCCGGGGCCAGCTCGAACCACAGGTGCCACGCACCCGACCCGGCCGACGTGTCGCCGGCGAACCGCCGCGGGCGGTCGCACTCGAGGATCGTGTACTCCTCGCCCGAGGCATCCGGATCCTCCGCGGTCATGAAGAACGTGATGTGCCCGGTCGCGGGATCGCCCTCCCAGCGGCCGATCCACCGCTGGAGCCGTGCGGACTCGGTGAGCTCGCGCCACACCTCGTCGGCCGACGCTCGGAAGCGCCGGAGGATCACGAGGTTCGGCTTGCCGTCCATGTCACACACGTTCCCGGTGATCTCGGTCATGTCGCGTTCCACAGCTCCCGGTAGTACGACAGGCGCTCGCGATCGGGCTCGATCCCGTACGCCTCGATGAGGGCGTCCTCCCATCCCTCGCCATAGTTCCACGCCGTCGACATCGACGCCACGGCGATGTCGGCCCAGCGGTCGGCGACGCCCAGCGCCCCGAGGTCGACGTGCCCGCTCCACCGGCCGTCGTCGCCGATCAGCGTGTTCGGGCAGCACGCGTCGCCATGGCACACGACGAGCCGGTCGATCGGCGGCGCGTCGCGGAACTCATCGGGAACACGGATGCCGCGCCCCCGCGCGTTCGCGATCCGCCCGGGCACGCCCCAGTCGAAGGGGCAGTCGTCGACAGGCAGAGCATCGTGGAGCGCGCGCAGACCCTCGCCGACCGCACGGACGGCGGTCGCAGGATCCGGGATCCATCGCGGGTCCACCGCCGACAGGCCCGGGAGCGCCGCCGTCACGATCCATTCGTGGGTGCCGTCGCCTCCGGCCTCGAGCACTCGCGGGACGGCGGTGTACCGCGCCGCCCACCGCAGCCGCTCCGCCTCGCCCGCGAACGACGTCTCGGCGTTGCGCGGGCCGTACTTGAGGTACCTGCCGTCGTCGGTGCGAAACGTCGTGCCGCCGAGCTCGTTGAGCCAGACGGGCGTGACCTCCGCGCCGCGCGCGAGCACCCGCACGCGTTCGGGGACTTCGATGTCTTCGACGGGGATCGACACGCTCCCATCCTGCCGGGGATCAGCCTTCGAGCGCCTCCCGGAGGATGAGCGCGTGGTTGTGGGTGTCGTCGTGGACGGCGTGCAGCAGCGTCACGACGGGGTGCGGAGCGAGCTCCTCCCGCAGCGAGGCGACGGCGGTGCGGGTCGGTCCGTCGAGCTCGGCCCGGTAGGCGGCCTCGAAGTCGGGCCACGACATGTCGTCGTGGTGGAAGGCCTTGCGCAGCTCGGTGGAGGGCGCGACCTCCTTCGCCCACAGGTCGAGCGACGCGCGCTCCTTCGAGAGGCCACGCGGCCACAGACGGTCGACCAGCACGCGGAAGCCGTCGCCCGGGGCGGGGTCGTCATAGACGCGCTTCAGCCGGATCTCCATGCGCCCATCCAACCCGCCTGCCTCGCGGTGCGCCACCGGCATGGTGGGATGGGAGCATGCCCACCACGCGCGCCACCCGCCGCCGAGGACCCCTCACGGCGCTCGAGGGCGACGAGCCCGCGGTCGCGATCGGCGACACCGCGGCGCGGCACGTGCGGCTCTCGCCCGACGGGCTCTCGCGCCACGTCGGCGATCCGCGGTCGCAGTTCGTGCCGTGGGCCCAGGTGCACTCGGTGACGGTGGATCCGCCGGCGACCTGGTGGCCGTATCCCGCCGTCTCCGACATGGCGGCGGCGCTGCTCGGCGGCGTGGCGGGCGGACTGGAGGCCGGCGACGCGGCCGAGACCCCCACCTTCCTCGTCGTGATCACGACGCTCGACGGGCAGCGCCTCGAATGGCGCGCCACGCAGCACTACCTCTCGGGGTACCGCCGAGGCGACGCGCAGGCGACCACCCGGCTGGTCGAGTACCTGACCGCCCGTGGTGAGGCGCGTCTGCTCCTGGCGCGGCCCGCCGAGCTCATCGATCGCATCTCGGCGCTGACGCGCATCGGCCCGCAGATCGGACCGTGACGGTCTTCACGACGGCCCGTTAGCCTGGTCCCGTCGCGTCGCCGGCCGGTGAGCGATGGGACTCAGTCCCGCGTATGCTGATACGCGGTTCCGCAGAATCCGGACTTCGAAGGAGAATCCATGGACCTCACGGGCACCGCCGCACTCGTCACCGGTGGCGCGAGCGGACTCGGCCTCGCCACGGCCCGGCGGCTCACCGCCGCGGGCGCGACCGTCACGATCGTCGACCTGCCGACCTCGGCGGGCGCCGACCTCGCCGCAGAGCTCGGGGGTTCGTTCGCGCCGGCCGACGTCACGAGCCCGGAGCAGGTGGCGGCCGCCGTCGCCACAGCCGCGGCATCCGGTCCCCTCCGCGTCGTCGTGAACTGCGCGGGGATCGCCCCGCCCGCCAAGGTGCTCGACCGCGAGGGCGACCCGTCGCCGCTGGAGGGCTTCGAGCGCATCATCCGCGTGAACCTCATCGGCACGTACAACGTCATCTCGCAGGCCTCCGCCGTCATCGCGACGACCGAGCCCACCGCCGACGGCGACCGCGGCGTCATCGTCAACACGGCCAGCGTCGCCGCGTTCGACGGCCAGATCGGCCAGCCCGCGTACTCGGCGTCCAAGGGCGGCGTGCACGCCATGACCCTGCCGATCGCCCGTGAGCTCGCGCGCTACGGCATCCGCGTCGTGACGATCGCGCCCGGCATCATGGAGACCCCCATGCTGATGGGCCTGCCGCAGGCCGCGCAGGACTCCCTCGGCGAGCAGGTGCCGTACCCGCAGCGCCTCGGAAAGCCCGACGAGTACGCCCGCCTGGTGATGTCGATCGTCGACAACGGCTACCTCAACGGCGAGACCATCCGCCTCGACGGCGCCATTCGCATGGCCCCGAAGTAAGGAGACCGCATGAGCGACTCGATCCTCGTCACGCGCGACGGCGCCCTCGCGCGCGTGACCCTCAACCGGCCGGCGTTCCTCAACGCCGTGGGCTTCGAGATGGGCGCCCGCTGGCGCGACGTCGCGCACGAGCTCACCACCGACGCGTCGGTGGGGGCCATCATCCTGGATGCTGCGGGCCCGGCCTTCTGCGCCGGCGGCGACGTCATCGAGATGGCGACCTCCGGAGCCTCCGGCGCCGACGTGACCGGAGCGGCCCACACGATCCACGACGGCATCCGCACGTTCGTCGAGTCCGACACGCCCATCGTCGCCGCTGTGCAGGGCGCCGTGGCGGGCGGAGGTCTGGGCCTGATGCTCGCCGCCGACTACATCGTCGCGTCCGAGCACTCGAAGTTCGTCAGCAAGTACGCCAACATCGGGCTCACCCCCGACCTCGGCGTCTCGACGCTGCTGCCGGCTGCGGTCGGGCAGCGGCGAGCGCTGCAGCTCCTGCTGCAGGACCTCACCATCGACGCCCCGACCGCCCTCGACTGGGGCCTCGTGACCGAGGTCGTCCCGGCCGCCGACGTCGCGGCGCGCGCAGAAGCGGTGGCGCGGTTCTGGCTCGACAACGCCGCCGGTGCCTTCGGGCAGGCCAAGCGCCTCGTCCGCACCGGAGCCGGGCGCTCGTTCGCCGAGAACCTCGACGACGAAGCCCGATCCATCGGCGCCCGCTTCGACACCGACGAGGCGAAGGCGCGCGTCGCGGCCTTCGCCGCGGCATCCGCCAAGTCCCGTTCCTGACTTCCAGACCGAGGAGATCCCGAGATGAGCGACAAGCCCCTCGCCGGCAAGACCATCCTGATGTCGGGCGGCAGCCGCGGCATCGGCCTCGCGATCGCGCTGCGCGCGGCGCGCGACGGTGCGAACATCGCCCTGCTGGCGAAGACCGACACCCCTCACCCGAAGCTCGAGGGCACCGTGCACTCGGCGGCCGACGAGATCCGCGCCGCCGGCGGCAACGCGCTCCCGATCGTCGGCGACGTGCGCAACGACGACGACGTCACCGAGGCCGTGCTCAAGACGCAGGGCGAGTTCGGCGGCATCGACATCGTCGTGAACAACGCGTCGGTCATCGACCTGTCGCGCTCGCTCGACCTCGACGCCAAGAAGTACGACCTCATGCAGGACGTCAACGTGCGCGGCACCTTCATGCTCTCGCGAGCCGCGGTGCCGATCCTGAAGGATGCTGCGAACCCGCACATCCTGTCGCTCTCGCCGCCGCTCAACCTGTCGCCGAAGTGGCTCGGCGGACACACCGGGTACACCCTGGCGAAGTACGGCATGACGATGGTCACACTGGGGATGGCGGCGGAGTTCGCCGAAGCGGGGATCGCCGCGAACACGCTGTGGCCGCGCACCACGATCGCCACGGCGGCCGTGAAGTTCGCACTCGGCGGCGACCGCATGATGAAGGTCAGCCGCACCCCCGAGATCTACGCCGACGCGGCGTACGAGGTCTTCACCCGGCCTTCGCGCGAGTACACCGGGCAGACGCTCATCGTCGAGGACGTGCTCGAGGCCTCCGGCGTCACCGACTTCTCCGGCTACGCCGCGGTTCCCGGTACCCCCGACGAGGCGCTGTTCCCCGACATCTTCCTGCACTGACCTCGCCGGCGAATCCCAGGTCTCGCTGAGACCGGGGATTCGCCGTGAGACCGGGGGCGTCGCCCTCGGTCTCGGTGAGGATCCTCTGTCTCGCGCGGGTGCGGCGGCGTAGCGTGGGGACCATGGCGGTGCGGAGCCTGTTCCCGATCCTGCTGACTCGTGAGCTCCCCGAGCTCGTGAGGTTCTACGAGCGGGCGCTCGGCGGGACGGTCGACTACCGATTCCCCGACGAGCACGGCGCGGACGCCTACGTGTCGCTGAGGATCGACGGGGTCGCCCTCGGCATCGGCCGCGACGACGACGCGCTGCCGCCCGGTGCGGGCGAACGGGTGGGGCTGTGGTTCTACGTCGACGACGTCGACCGCGCGTACTCGGCGTGGGTCGCCGCCGGCGGCCACCCCATCCAGCCGCCCGCCGACATGCCGTGGGGGGAGCGCGTCGCGCAGGTGCGCGATCCCGCCGGCAACCTCGTGAACCTCGGCGCGGAGCCGCCCGCGGCCGAGGCCTGAGACACGCGGCGCACGGCTGCGACGCCGGCGCCGCAGCATCCGTCCGCCCTCCCCGCCTTCGGCATGCACGCCGAAGGTGCCGTCGGCGACACTGCGCGACGGCGCTGGCGAGGATGATTCTCAAAAAATGAAAATCCGCTAAAACACTGGCGTGGTGACGTTACCAGTGTTAGCTTTCCTTCGGAATCAGAGGACGGCGTGCTCACCGGAGAGCACCACGATGCGACGCCGCATCGCCGCGGTACTTCCGGATGTGTCTCTGTTCGCTCCGACGCGCGTACCGACGCGCCGACGACTGATCCGCACCACGCTCTGCACGGCACCACGTGCGGGGTGTCACGGAATCCATGGAAGGATCTGCAATCCCATGAAGCGCTTCACCAAGCTGACCGCGGGAGCCCTCGTGCTCGCCGTTCCCCTCGCGCTGACCCTGACCTCCTGCAGCGGGTCGGGCGGCGGCTCCGGCGAGGGAGACGGAGACGAGACGCTCACCGTCTGGACCTGGGACCCCGCCTTCAATATCTACGCGATGGAGGAGGCCGAGAAGGTCTACCAGGAGGACCACCCCGACTTCAAGCTCGACATCGTCGAGGTGCCGTGGGACGACCTCCAGACCAAGCTCACGACGATCGCGCAGTCGCAGGCGTTCGACGAGCTGCCCGACATCTTCCTGATGCAGAACAACGCGTTCCAGAAGAACGGGATCAACTACCCCGACCTGTTCTCCGACTTCAGCGACTCCGACATCGACTTCTCGGAGTTCCCGCAGTCGGTCGTCGACTACTCCACCATCGACGACGTCAACTACGGCGTGCCGTTCGACGCGGGCACCGCGATCACGGCGCTGCGCACCGACGTGCTCGAGCAGGCCGGTTACACCGTCGACGACTTCACCGACATCACGTGGGACGAGTACCTCACGATCGGCAAGGACGTGCTCGCCAAGACCGGGCAGCCGCTGCTGTCGGGCCAGGCCGGCTCCGCCGACATCCCGATGATGATGCTGCAGTCGGCCGGCGCCAGCCTGTTCGACGACGAGGGCAACCCCACGATCGTCGACAACGCCGCGCTCGAGGACGCGATCGACATGTACACGCAGCTCGTCGAGGCGGGGGTGCTCGTCGAGGTCAACTCGTGGGACGAGTACATCGGCACGCTCGTCAACGGCACCGTCGGCGGCACGATCAACGGCGTGTGGATCGTCGGCTCGATCCAGACCGCGGAGGACCAGGACGGCAAGTGGGCCGTCACCAACCTCCCGAAGCTCGACGGCGTATCGGGCGCGACGAACTACTCCGCCAACGGCGGCTCGTCGTGGGCCATCTCGTCGACGGCAGACGTCGACCTCGCGTCGGACTTCCTCGCCGCGACCTTCGCCGGCTCGACCGAGCTGTACGACACGATCCTGCCGAAGGCCGGCGCGGTCGCGAACTGGATCCCGGCCGGTGACAGCGACGTCTACAACGAGCCGATCGCGTTCTTCGGCGGTCAGCCGATCTTCGCCGACGTCGTGAAGTTCGGCCCGGAGGTCCCGTCGAACAACACGGGCGCGTACTACTACGAGGCGCGCGACGCGGTGAGCACGGCCATGACGCAGATCATGGGCGGCACCGACATGACGACGGCGCTCGAAGAGGCGCAGGCCAACGTCGAGTTCGCGATGGAGTAACCACGCGAGACGGTCCGGCGGGGCGGCGAGCCCGCCCCGCCGGACCGTCACCGTGGCCCTGACCGCCCAAGGAAAAGAGACGACGCCGTGGCCTCCGACGTGAAGACGCGCACCAAGACCGCGAGCAGGCGCAATCAGCCGCCGCCGCTGGACAACTACATCGGCGACCGCAAGCCGTGGCTCAACAACGCCCGCCGCCGAAGCCTCACCGGCTGGGGGTTCCTGCTCCCCGCCGCCCTGCTCATCCTCTTCATGAGCTTCATCCCGATGGCGCAGGCCTTCGTCCTGTCGCTGCAGACGGGACGCGGCACGCGCCTCGAGTTCGCCGATCCGCTCTGGTACAACTACGAGCGCCTGCTGAACGACGACGTCTTCCGCCTCACGCTGACGAACACGTTCATCTACCTGATCATCCAGGTGCCGATCATGCTGACGCTGGCACTGGTGCTGGCGAATCTGCTCAACAACCCGAAGCTCCGCTTCAAGGCGGTGTGGCGGACGGCCATCTTCCTGCCCTGCGCCGTGTCGCTCGTGTCGTACTCGCTGGTGTTCCGGACGCTCTTCGCGAACGACGGCTTCGTCAACGATGCGCTGATGTCGCTCGGCGCCATCGGCAGCCCGATCAACTGGCTCGGCCAGCCCGAGACCGCCCGGTTCGTCATCATCCTGGGCCTGCTGTGGCGCTGGACCGGCTACAACATGGTCTTCTACCTCGCAGCCCTGCAGAACATCGACCAGTCCAGCATCGAGGCCGCCCGCATGGACGGCGCCAACGCCTTCCAGACCTTCTGGTACGTCACCGTGCCGCAGCTCAAGCCCATGATCGTGCTCACGGCGATCCTGTCGATCAACGGCACCCTGCAGATGTTCGACGAGTCATGGGCGCTGACCCAGGGCGGCCCCGCCCACCAGACCATGTCGATGGCGCACTACCTCTACGAGGTGTCGTTCCAGAAGAACCCCAACTTCGGCTATGCCGCGGCGATCTCGTACGTGATCCTCATGCTCGTCGCCATCCTCTCGTTCATCCAGATGAAGGTCGGTGACAAGCGTGATTAACAAGCTCCGCAGTCTTCCCGGGTACGCCCTGCTAGCGATCTGGGCCCTGTTCTCCGTTTTCCCGCTGTACTTCATGGCCGTCTCGGCCACGAACACCAGCAAGGACGTGCTGTCGTCACGGATGCTGCCGGGCACCGCTCTCTTCGAGAACATCGCGGTGCTCTTCTCGACGCAGGACGTCGTGGGCGCGATGACGAACTCGTTCCTCATCGCGGTGGGCACGACGATCCTCGCGCTGACGGTGTGCTCCATCGCCGGCTACGGCTTCGAGGTCTATCACTCCAAGGGCAAGGACGTCGTCATGGCGATCCTGCTGCTCGCGATGATGATCCCGTTCGCCGCGACGATGATCCCGCTGTTCCAGCTGTTCGCGCGCGTCGGGATGGTCAACTCGCTGTGGGCCGTCGTCATCCCCATGATCTCGACCCCGTTCCTCATCCTGCTGTTCCGGCAGGCATCCCGGTCGTTCCCGCACGAGATCATCGAGGCGGCGCGCATCGACGGGCTGAGCGAGCTGTCGATCTTCGCGCGGATCTACGTCCCCACGATGAAGTCGACCTTCGCGGCCGCCGCCGTCATCACGTTCATGATGGCGTGGAACAACTTCCTGTGGCCCAAGGTGATCCTCGTCAACAACAGTGTGCTGACGATGCCGATGCTCACCGCCAACATCAGCGCCGGGTACGTCACCGACTACGGCGTGCTGATGCTCGCCGTGCTGCTGTCGTCGCTGCCGACGATGATCGTGTTCTTCCTCCTGCAGCGGCAGTTCGCACAGGGCATCACGGGGGCGGTCAAGTGACTCTCGACACCATCGACATCGACACCGAGCGCTTCGGAGCGCAGGGCGTGATGTTCGACGCCATGCGGATCGCGGATCCCCGCTTCGTCCAGGAGAATCGCCGGCCGGCCCACTCGGACCATCGCTGGTTCCGGACGGCGGCCGAGGCGGCGGACGGCGACAGCGGCTGCGAGCAGTCGCTCAGCGGCCGCTGGAAGATCCACTACGCGAAGAACCCCGCCGCCGCGCCGGCCGGCTTCTTCCACCCGGAGTACGACTGCGAGAGCTGGGACGACATCCCGGTCCCCGCGCACATCCAGCTGCACGGCTACGACCGCCCGCAGTACGTCAACGTCCAGTACCCCTGGGACGGCGTCGAGCAGATCGACCCGGGCGAGGTGCCCGAGCGCTACAACCCGGTCGCCTCGTACGTGAAGAGCTTCGTCCTCGACCGTCCGGTCGAGGACGGCGAGACGGTGAGCATCAGCTTCCTGGGCGCCGAGAGCGCGATCGCGGTCTGGCTGAACGGGCGCTACCTCGGGTACGCCACCGACAGCTTCACACCGTCGGAGTTCGACGTGACCGACGCCCTGGTCGAGGGGGAGAACAAGCTCGCCGCGCAGGTGTTCAAGTTCTCCAGCGGTTCGTGGCTCGAGGACCAGGACTTCTTCCGGTTCTCGGGGCTGTTCCGCGACGTCGTCCTGTTCCGCCGTCCCCGTGCGCACGTCGAAGACCTCCGGGTCGACGTCGACCTCGCTTCCGACGCCGCGACCGCAGACATCGCCCTGCGCGTCGATCTGCGCGGGGAGGGGAGCGTCGCCGCCCGCCTCGCCGGGGTCGGACCGCTCGAGCCCCGCGGCGGCGGCGGCTTCAGCATCCATCTCGAGAATCCCCGGCTGTGGAGCCCCGAGGATCCGTGGCTGTACGACCTCGAGATCGAGGTGCGGGACGCCGCGGGCGAGGTGACCGAAGTCATCGTGCAGCGCGTCGGCGTGCGGCGCTTCGCGATCGAGGACGGGCTGATGAAGCTCAACGGGCGGCGTGTGGTCTTCTTCGGCGTGAATCGGCACGAGTTCGGTCTCGCCGGGCGCGTCCAGACCGCGGGCGAGATCGAGGCGGATCTGCTCGCGCTCAAGGCCGTCGGCGTGAACGCCGTGCGCACCAGCCACTACCCGAACAGCACGGTGTTCTACGAGCTCGCGGACCGGCACGGGCTCATGGTCATCGACGAGATGAACCTCGAGAGCCACGGCGTCTGGGACCGCATCCGCAAGCTCGGCGCGCCGGTCGAGGACGCCGTCCCGGGCGACCGCCCCGAGTGGCGGCCGGCGCTCATGGACCGTGCGGCGAGCATGTTCGAGCGCGACAAGAATCACCCGAGCGTCGTGATGTGGTCGTGCGGCAACGAGTCGTTCGGCGGCACCAACCTGCGCGACGTCGCGGCGTACTTCCGCGGGGTCGACAGCCGCCCGGTGCACTACGAGGGCGTGTTCTGGGACCCGCGCTACGAGGAGACGACCGACGTCGCGAGCCAGATGTACACCCCCGCCGCGGAGGTGGAGGATTACCTGCGCCACCGCCGCGACAAGCCGTTCATCCTGTGCGAGTACGCCCACGCCATGGGCAACTCGTTCGGCGCCGTCGACGAGTACATCGAGCTGGCCTACCGCGAGCCGCTGTTCCAGGGCGGGTTCATCTGGGACTTCGCCGACCAGGCGATCGCCCTGACCGACCGCTACGGCAAGGAGTACTACGGGTACGGCGGCGACTTCGGCGACTCCCCGAACGACGCCGAGTTCTGCGGCAACGGCATCTTCTTCACCGACCACTCGCCGACGCCGAAGCTCCAGGAGGTCGCATACCTCTACCAGGGCTTCAAGATCCGCATCGACGACGACGGCTTCACGGTGCACAACCGACTGGTCTCGACGTCCAGCGCCGCGTACCGGTGCGTCATCACGCTCTCGCGCGAGGGACGGATGCTGCGCCGCGAAGAGGTCGAGACCGACATCGCCGCCGGCGACACCGGTCGCGTCGCCCTCCCCATCGCGGTGCCGACCGCGCCGGGGGAGTACGCGATCGACGTGTCGTTCCGCCTGCGGGCGGCGACGGCGTGGGCCGAGGAAGGGCACGAGGTCGCGTACGAGCAGCGGGTCGTCCGGGTCGGAGCGCCGCCCGCGCGGGTCGCGGCGCCGGCGCCCGAGCTCATCCGCGGCGCGCACAACATCGGGGTGCGCAGTGCCGGCTTCAGCGCCCTGTTCTCGACGCTGTACGGCGGGCTCACCTCTTATCGGTTCGGCATGACGTCGGACGGCGGGCGGGAGCTGCTCACGGGGATGCCGCGGCCGCACTTCTGGCACGCGCCGACGTCGAACGAACGCGGGTGGGAGGCGCCCTTCGAGGACGGCCAGTGGCTGCTCGCCAGCCGCTACGGGCGCGTGCGCGAGCCGCTGACCCGCACGCGGGTCGAGCAGGACGGCACTGCCGTGACCGTGACGTACGAGTACGAGCTGCCCACGCGGCCGGCCACGACGTGCGACGTCTCGTACCGCGTCGACGGCGCCGGCAGGGTCGAGGTGACGCAGACGCTTCACCTCGTCGAGGGCCTGCCGAGCCTGCCCGAGTTCGGGATGCTGCTCACCACGCTGCCGGAGTTCCGCCGGCTGCGCTGGTACGGCGACGGGCCCGAGGAGTGCTACGTCGACCGCCGCGGCGGGGCACGCCTGGGCGTGTACGATCGCGACGTGACGACGGAGCTCACCCCCTATCTGCGTCCGCAGGAGGCGGGGAGCCGCACCGGCGTGCGGTGGGCCGAGGTCACCGACGGCAGGGGAGCCGGTCTCCGCGTCGAATCCGCCGGGGGCATGGAGTTCTCGGCACTGCCGTGGACGCCGGACGAAGTGGAGAACGCCCTGCACCAGACCGAGCTGCCGCCGATCCACCGCACCGTGCTGCGGCCCGCGCTCATGCGGCGCGGCGTGGGCGGCGACGACGCATGGGGTGCGCGCACGCTCGCGCAGTACCACCTGCCGACCAGCGGGGACCTCGTGTTCGACTTCGCCTTCCGAGGGGTCTGAGAGTGCAGGAACGCCGCACCTCGCTGCGTGACGTGGCGCAGGCCGTCGGCGTATCGGTGCAGACGGTGTCCCGCGTCGCGAACGGTGAGCCGAACGTGGCGCCCGTGAAGCGCGAGCTCGTGCTCGCGAAGATGCGTGAGCTGGGCTACCGCCCCAATGCGGCGGCCCGCGCCATCCGGCGCGGGTCGTTCCGCACGGTCGGTGTCGTCTATCACAGCCTGCACTCCGTGGGCACGCACCGCTCGCTCGAGGAGATCTCCGAGCGGGCCGCCGAGCGCGGCTACGCGACGACGCTCATGCCGTTGGCCGCCTCCTCCGGGCAGGCGGCCAACGGGGCCTTCACACGACTGGGCGAGATGGCGGTCGACGTGCTGATCGTCATCCTCCCGGCCCCGTTCGGGGTCGATGAGGCGCTGCACCTGCCCGAGGGGGTGCCGGCGGTGATCCTCGGCCCGCCCCTCGTCGACGGCGTCGCCACCGTCGACTTCGATCAGCTCGTCGGCGCGCGCCAAGCGGTGGGGTACCTGCTCGACCTCGGCCACCAGACGGTGCACCACATCACCGGCCCGCCCGGCTCGTTCTCCGCGGCGTCGCGTCTCGACGCGTGGCGCGACGTGGTCACCGAACGCGGACGCGCGCTCCCCGCTGCTCGACCCGGGGACTGGAGTCCCGGGTCGGGTTACCGCGCGATGCGGCAGCTGCTCGCCGAGGAGCGCCCCACCGCGGTCTTCGCGGCCAACGACCAGATGGCGCTGGGCGCCTACCGCGCGATCATCGAGGCCGGCCTGCGGATTCCGCAGGACGTGTCGGTCCTCGGATTCGACGACATCGACGAGGCCGAGATGTTCGCGCCTCCTCTCACGACCGTGCGTCAGGACTGGGGGCTGCTCGGCCGCGAGTCGCTGCGCGTCGCACTCGAGATGGAGCGCGGCGCGCCTCCGGAGCAGGTCCAGCTGGCGACGAAGCTGGTTCTGCGCGCATCGACGGCCGCGCCCGCGGGCTGAGCGGTCAGGGCCTCAGATCAGGCCGAGGCGGCGGAACGCGTTCGCGATGCCGTCGTCGAGCACGTCGGTCGTGACGAAGTCGGCGAGCTCCTTGAGTTCGGGCTGGGCGTTGCCCATCGCCACCGAGACGCCGCACACCTGGAACATCTCGATGTCGTTCCAGCTGTCGCCCACCGCGATCGCGTCGGCGGCGTCCATGCCCAAATGTGCCAGGAGCAGCTCGATCGCCGAGCCCTTCGTCGTCTCGCGCTCGCTGATCTCGCCGTTCGAGCCGCCCGGCAGCGGCATGCTCCCCGGCACGATCAGGAACTCGTCGCCGAGGTCCTCCCGCAGCTCCTCGAGGCCTTCGGGGTGGTCGCTCACGAAGACGGCCTTGTCGATGCGGGTGAGGTCCGCCTCGTCGACGCTGGGGAACGTGCGCTGCGCGAGGCCGACGAGCGAGTCCTCGGGCCGCACCCGCTGGCCCGCCGCCTCACGCGCCTCGAGCGCCGCCGCGTAGTCGCGCATCAGCTCGGCCATGTCGTCGCTCGCGTAGACCGCATCGCGGGTCTGCAGGAAGTAGCGGATGCCTCGGCTCTGCAGCGCCGTGAGCATGCGGTCCGTCGCGGCGGGCGACAGCGGGCGGTCGACGACCACCTCTCCGCCCGACACGACCAGCGCGCCGGAGTTGGTGACTGCGCCGTCGAAGCCGATCTCGGCGACATCGGGATGGATGTCGGAGGCCGAGCGGCCCGTGCTCAGGTACACCAGGTGTCCGGCCTCGCGCACCGCGCGGATGGCCGGGCCGGTCGAGGGCGACACGTGCGAGCCGTGCTCGAGGAGGGTGCCGTCGACGTCGAGGAAGATGATCCGGCGGCGGTCGGCAGGGGGCGGGGTCGCAGCATCCATGTCAGTGCTTGTTCCCGGTGAAGAGGAGGATCCCGCCGAGGCCGATCATGAGGCCGCCGCCCGTCGCCGACAGGGTGGAGATGCGCTTCGGGGAGCGCCCGAACCACTCGCGCGCGCCGGCCGCGATCAGCGCCCAGATGCCGTCGGAGATGAGGGCGATGACGAAGAAGACGAGTCCGAGCTCGATCATCTGCAGCGGCACCATGCCCGCGTTCAGGTCGACGAACTGGGGGAGCACCGCGACGAAGAACGCGATCGTCTTGGGGTTCGTGATTCCGACGACGAAGCCTTCGCCGAGCTGGCGCCACGCCGAGCGGGGGAGTGCGCCGCCGTTCGCCTCGGCGGCAGCCCGTCGGCGATGGCGGATCGCCTGCACGCCGAGGTACATGAGGTACACCGCGCCGGCGACCTTGACGATCGTGAAGAGCACGACCGACTGCGCGACGATGCCGCCGACGCCGATGGCGACGAGGCCGATGATCGGCAGCAGACCGAGCGCGTTGCCGAGCACGCTGAGCAGCCCGCCGATGCGGCCGAGGGCGAGCGCGCGCCCGATCGTGAAGAGCACGCTCGGACCCGGGATCACGATCAGGACGAGGGCGGCGAGCGTGAAGGCGAGAAGGTTCTCGACGGGGACCACAGGGTGAGCCTAGTCCGGGCGGGTGGATCGGCCTCTGTCCAGACGTCTCCGCGTACCCTGGACGCATGACCGATTCGCCTGTCCGCACCACGAAACCACGCCAGGTGCGTCCGGCGACCGAAGGCTGGACGCAGAAGAAGGATGCCGAGGGCCGGCCCCTCCTGCAGTTCGCGAGCCCGAAGCGCGGCAAGCCGCCGGTGCACATGGCCGACTTCACCCCCGAGCAGCGCGTCGAGAAGGTCAAGGAGCTCGGGCTTCCGGGCTTCCGCGCGAAGCAGCTCGAGAAGCACTACTTCCAGCACTGGACGCACAACCCCGCCGACATGACGGACCTTCCGGCCGACGGCCGCGACGAGTTCGTGCACGGCATGCTGCCGCCGCTTCTCACCGAGGTGCGCCGCCTCGAGACCGACCGCGGCGACACCATCAAGTTCCTGTGGAAGCTGCATGACGGCGCGCTCGTCGAGTCGGTGCTCATGCGCTACCCGGGGCGCATCACGCTGTGCGTCTCGTCGCAGGCCGGCTGCGGCATGAACTGCCCGTTCTGCGCGACCGGACAGGCCGGCCTCACCCGCAACATGTCGGCGGCCGAGATCGTCGAGCAGGTCGTTCGCGCCAACCGGCTCATCGCCGACGGGGGCCTCGGCGGCAAGAAGAAGGACGACCACTCGGCCGAGCGCGTCTCGAACATCGTCTTCATGGGCATGGGCGAGCCGCTCGCCAACTACGCGCGCGTCATGCAGGCGGTGCGCGTGATGACCGACAAGCAGCACGGCCTCGGCATGAGCGCCCGCGGCATCACGGTCTCGACCGTCGGCCTCGTGCCCGCGATCACGAAGCTCGCGAACGAAGACATCCCCGTCACGTTCGCCCTCTCGCTGCACGCGCCCGACGACAAGCTGCGCGACGAGCTCATCCCGGTGAACTCCCGCTGGAAGGTCGACGAGGCGCTCGACGCCGCGCGCGCCTACTTCGACAAGACCGGCCGCCGCGTCTCGATCGAGTACGCGCTCATCAAGGACATGAACGACCACGGCTGGCGCGCCGATCTCCTGGCCAAGAAGCTCAACGACCGGGGTCACGGCTGGGTGCACGTGAACCCCATCCCGCTGAACCCCACGCCCGGCTCGATCTGGACCGCGTCCGAGGTCTCGGTGCAGAACGAGTTCGTGCGGCGCCTCAACGAGGCCGGCATCCCGACGACCCTCCGCGACACCCGCGGCAAGGAGATCGACGGCGCGTGCGGCCAGCTCGTCGCCACCGAGGAGGACGAGGCGGTCGCGGCGGCCACCCCGCTCGAGGACTGACCCGTCCGGGAAACGCTGCGTTTCGACCTCCGGATCGCGCGAAGTCCGGACTTCGCAGGCGGCGAGGACTGAGATGAGGGATGCTGCGACCCTGCGGCATCCTCGATCTCACGCGCCTCTAATACACCTGCCGCACAGGAAGCGCCCTCTAGCCTGTGCGGATGTCTTCTTACTCCGCACACCGGCCGGGCCGGTTCGGCTCCGACGGCCGGATCGAGTTCGAGGCGGGCGACGAGCAGACCGAGGATCTGTACCTCGACGACGTGCGCGCCGAGCAGGCAGCCGGTGAGCCCGGGGCCGACCAGCGCGCCGACGACGACGGCCCCGAGGACCCGTTCCCGGTGACCAAGGACCTCCTCGAGGACGCCCTCGCGATGAACCCGACGCAGCCGGTGGCCGTCGCCGAGCCCGTCGTGGCGGAGCAGACCACGACGATCGGCGAGTGGGGCGCGATCGAAGAGCCGCGTGCGGATGAGCCCGTCACCGACGAGCCCGTGCGCGACGAAGAGCCCGTGGCCGAGGCATCCGTTCCTCCCGTACGCGCGAAGCGTGCGAAGCGTCCGCGTCGAGAGCGGACCTCGGGGTGGCGCAAGCTCGCGATCCTCGGCGGCGCCGACGGATCGGTCCTCGACGAGGTGCCGACCGAGACGCCCCGCTTCGTGCAGATGTTCTTCGTGATCGCGGGCACCGCCCTGATCTCGGCGATCTCGATGTACTTCGCGCTCACCACCGGTGTGCGGATCGTCGCATGGGGCGCCCTGCCGCTCGCGATCGTGTGGGCGCTCATCATCTTCAACCTGGACCGCTTCCTCACCTCCACGATGCGCTCCTCGCAGAGCATCGGGCGGCTGATCGCGCTCGCGATCCCTCGCGTCATCATGGCCGCCGTCATCGGCATCGTGGTGGCCGAGCCGCTCGTGCTGCAGATCTTCCACAACGACATCGCGCGCGAGGTGAACGCGACCAACATCACCCAGGCGCAGTCGGATCAGGATGCCGTCACCGCCGGCCCCGAGAAGCAGGCGCTGGATGCTGCGAGCGACCGTGTCGCGGCGCTCGAGAGCCAGGCGGCCAGCGGTGTCGTGGCGGGCGCAGACACCACGTCGGCGTCGGCGGCGTCGGCGCAGCAGACCGTGGACGACCTGACCGCGAAGCTCGCGGCGCAGCAGCAGGTGATCGACCAGGCGCGCGCGATCTACCAGTGCGAGCTCACCGGACAGGGTGCCGGTGAGGTGCAGGGATGCAGCGGCGTCGCCGGCGAAGGCGCGAGCTCGGATGCCGCCGAGGCGCAGCTCGCGGCCGCCCAGTCGGCGTACGACGACCTGAACTCGCAGCTGACGGCGGCCCAGGCGGATCTCGCCGCCGCGCAGGCCGCGGGCACGGCGGACGCCGGCGCATCGGAGGCGACCAACAAGCAGCAGGCCAAGGACGAGCTGCCCGGCGCGCGCGAGCAGTACCAGGCCGCGCTCGCCGCGTACGACGCCCGTGCGGCGGAGATCGCCGGGGGCAACTCCGGTGCGGTGGGCCTCCTGAGCCAGATCAGCGGGCTCGAGCGGCTGTCGGACCGTGAGCCGATCCTCGCGTGGGCCCACTGGCTCATCGCCGGGCTGTTCTTCATGATCGAGCTGCTGCCGGTGCTCGTGAAGGTGCTCACGAGCTGGGGTGAGCCCTCGCTCTACGAGAAGGCCGACGCGCTGCGTCGCCAGGTGGCGCTCGACCGTGTCACAGCGCGCAGCTGGCGCGAGCGGGCCGACATCGCGCAGGGCGCTGAGGCCTAGCCGCAGCATCCGCTGTCCCTCCCGGCGTCGTGGGCGCACGGGGTGGGAGCGGTCTCGTGCGTCGCGATATATCGTGTTAGAGTGACCGGCGGGTCGCCAGTGGGAGGCGGCCACGCCCCCCGTTCCGCCCTCAGTGACCGGGACTGCCGCGATGTCGGCGGCCCGTGCGAAGGTGGGTCGGCACCCTCAGATCCGCAGAGGCGGAGCCTTGCCATGGCTTCGCCGCGTCCGGGAGAACTCTCGTGCTGGCAAAACTCCTCGTCCGATATCTCAAACCGTATGGCTGGCTGCTGCTCGGCGTGCTGCTGTTCCAGTCGGCCTCCGCCGTCGCCTCGCTGTACCTGCCGAGCCTCAACGCCGACATCATCGACAACGGCGTCTCCAAGGGCGACACCGACTACATCTGGCGCACCGGCATCGTCATGCTGACGGTGTCGCTCGGTCAGATCGTCGCGTCGATCATCGCGACCTTCTTCGCGGCGCGCGCCGCGATGAGCCTCGGTCGCGACATCCGCGACGACATCTTCGAGCGCGTCTCGGGCTTCTCCGAGCGCGAGGTCACCGGCTTCGGCGCCGGCTCGCTCATCACCCGCAACACGAACGACGTGCAGCAGGTGCAGATGCTCGCGATGATGGGCGCGACGTTCCTCGTCACGGCGCCGCTGCTCGCGATCGGCGGCATCGTGCTCGCGATCGAGCAGGCCGCCAGCCTCGCCTGGATCATCGCGATCGCCGTGCCGGTGCTGCTCGTCGTGGCGGGCATCGTCATCGCCCGCATGGTGCCGCTGTTCCGCAGCTACCAGGGCAAGCTCGACGGCGTGAACCGCGTGATGCGCGAGCAGCTCACCGGCATCCGCGTCATCCGCGCCTTCGTCCGCGAGCCCATCGAAGAGGAGCGCTTCCGCGAGGCCAACACCGAGATCATGGTCGTCGGCCGCAAGGTCGGGTCGCTCTTCGTGGTGCTCTTCCCCGCGGTCATGCTGATCCTCAACGTCACCGTCATCGGCGTGATCTGGTTCGGCGGCATGCAGGTCGACAGCGGCGAGATCCAGATCGGCACGCTCTTCGCCTTCATGCAGTACGCCATGATCATCCTCTCCGGCGTCATGATGGCGAGCTTCATGACCCTGATGATCCCGCGCGCCGCGGTGTCGGCCGAGCGCGTCGGCGAGGTGCTCGACACGCACTCGTCGCTCGAGCGTCCGTCCGACGCAGTCGGCGAGTTCCCGGCGCCCGGCGCCGTCGAGTTCCGCGACGTCGCCTTCACCTACCCCGGCGCCGAGCACCCGATCCTCTCGGGCATCAGCTTCCGCGCCGACGCGGGCGAGACCGTCGCCATCGTCGGCTCGACCGGCGCGGGCAAGACCACCCTGATCTCGCTCATCCCCCGGCTCTTCGACGTCACCGACGGTGTCGTCGAGGTCGGCGGGGTCGATGTGCGGCGGGCAGACCTCGACGCCCTGTGGGGCACGATCGGGCTCGTTCCGCAGCGCCCGTTCCTGTTCTCGGGCACCATCGCGTCGAACCTGCGGTTCGGCCGCGAGGAAGCGACCGACGCCGAGCTCTGGCGTGCGCTCGAGATCGCCCAGGCGAGCGACTTCGTGAGCCAGATGGATGCCGGGCTCGACTCCCCGATCTCCCAGGGAGGCACGAACGTCTCGGGCGGGCAGCGGCAGCGGCTCGCGATCGCGCGGGCGATCGTCCACCAGCCGCGCGTCCTCGTGTTCGACGACTCGTTCTCGGCGCTCGACCTCACCACCGATGCGCGGCTGAGGCAGGCGCTGTGGCGCGAGCTTCCCGATGTCACCAAGATCGTCGTCGCGCAGCGCGTCTCGACGATCACCGACGCCGATCGCATCGTCGTGCTCGACGACGGCGGCATCGTGGGCATCGGCACGCACGAGCAGCTGCTCGAGACCAGTCAGACGTACCGCGAGATCGTGGAATCCCAGCTCGGAGCGGAGGTCGCGCGATGAGCGACGAGAACAACACCGAGAAGACCCGTCGACGCGTGCGCCAGGCCGTGGCCGAGCTGAGCGCCGAGGAGAAGGCCGAGATCGAACTCGGCGAGCAGGCGCGCATCGCGGCCGACGACTGGAGCGGCGCGGTCGCCCCGGGCAAGGCCGCGCACTTCTGGCCCGCCTTCCGCCGGCTGATCGGGCTGCTGCGCCCGAACGCCTGGGCGTTCGTGTTCGTGTCGATCCTCGGCTCGATCGGCGTCGTGCTCGCGGTGCTCTCGCCGAAGGTGCTCGGCGAGGCGACCAACATCCTCTTCGAGGGCGTCGTCTCGTCGATGGCGCCCGCCGGGATGACCAAGGAGCAGGTCGTCGCGGGGCTGGAGGCCTCGGGGCAGCAGGACCTCGCCAACATCGTCTCGGCCATGGAGCACTTCGTCCCGGGCGCGGGCGTCGATTTCATGGCGCTCAGCCGCGTGCTGCTCATCGTGCTGGGACTGTACTTCGCGTCGTCGCTGCTGATGTGGCTGCAGGGCTACGTCATCAACGTGATCATGGTGCGCGTCATGTGGCGTCTGCGCGAAGAGGTCGAGGCGAAGATCAACCGCCTGCCGCTGCGCTACTTCGACCGCGTGCAGCGCGGCGAGCTGATCTCGCGCGTCACGAACGACATCGACAACATCACGCAGATGATGCAGCAGTCGCTGTCGCAGGCCCTCACGAGCGTGCTGACCGTGATCGGCGTGCTCATCATGATGCTGACGATCTCGTGGCAGCTGACCCTCGTGGTGCTGGTGAGCTTCCCGCTCATGGGCATCCTTTTCGGCGTCATCGGGCCGCGCTCGCAGAAGGCGTTCGGCATCCAGTGGCGCAAGGTCGGCCGGCTCAACGCGCGTGTCGAGGAGTCGTTCTCGGGGCATGCGCTCGTCAAGGTGTTCGGCCGCGAGCAGGCGTCGCGCGAGGCATTCCGCGAGGAGAACGAGGAGCTGTACCAGGCCTCGTTCAAGGCGCAGTTCCTGTCGAACATCATGATGCCGGCGATGATGTTCATCGGGAACCTCACCTATGTGGGCATCGCGGTCTTCGGCGCGCTCATGGTCGCGGCCGGCCAGCTGCGCCTCGGCGACGTGCAGGCGTTCATCCAGTACTCGCAGCAGTTCACGCAGCCGCTGGCGGAGCTCGGCGGCATGGCGGCGGTCGTGCAGTCGGGCACGGCCTCGGCCGAGCGCGTGTTCGAACTGCTCGACGAGCCCGAGCAGGAGCCCGACGCCGAGGACGCCCCGGCGCTCGTCGAGGGCGACGGCACGATCGAGTTCCAGGACGTCGCGTTCTCCTACTCGCCTGACCGGCCGCTCATCCACGACCTGTCGTTCCGAGTCGAGCCGGGGCAGACGGTCGCGATCGTGGGTCCGACCGGCGCAGGCAAGACGACACTCGTGAACCTGCTGATGCGCTTCTACGAGCTCGACGGCGGTCGCATCCTCCTCAACGGGCAGAACATCGCCGACCTCACGCGCCGCGACATCCGCGCCGAGACCGGCATGGTGCTGCAGGACCCGTGGCTGTTCGCCGGCACGATCCGCGAGAACATCCGCTACGGCCGGGCCGACGCCACCGACGACGAGATCCTCGCCGCCGCGCGGGCGACCTACGTCGACCGGTTCGTGCACTCGCTGCCCGACGGGTACGACACGCTCCTCGACGAGGACGCGTCGAACATCTCGGCGGGCGAGAAGCAGCTGATCACGATCGCGCGCGCGTTCGTGGCGCAGCCCTCGGTGCTCATCCTCGACGAGGCGACGAGCTCCGTCGACACCCGCACCGAGCTGCTGCTGCAGCACGCGATGGCGGCGCTCCGCGAAGGACGCACGTCGTTCGTGATCGCGCACCGCCTGTCGACGATCCGCGACGCCGACCTCATCCTCGTGATGGAGAACGGCGGGATCGTCGAGAAGGGCACGCACGACGACCTCATCGCGGCGAAGGGTGCGTACTTCCGCCTCTACAACTCGCAGTTCGAGCAGGCCGCGGCCGATCTCGACGAGGAGGCCCGCGCCCTGTCCATCGACGCGGAGTCCGGCGAGCGCACCGAGTCCGCCGAGGACGACGCCACCGAGGACGAGACCGCACCGGTCGTCTGATCCGAGCGACGCTGCCCGTCCCGATGCACCCATCGGGGCGGGTAGCGTTTTCTCATGGTCAATTACCGGTACCTCGGAAACAGCGGTCTCAAGGTCAGCGAGATCACCTACGGCAACTGGGTCACCCACGGCTCGCAGGTCGACGACTCGGCCGCCATCGCGACGGTCCACGCGGCGCTCGACGCCGGCATCACCACGTTCGACACCGCGGACGTCTACGCCAACACGGCTGCCGAGGAGGTCCTCGGCAAGGCGCTCTCGGGTCAGCGCCGCGAGTCCCTCGAGATCTTCACGAAGGTCTACTTCCCGACCGGCCCGCAGGGGCCGAACGACACCGGCCTCAGCCGCAAGCACATCTTCGAGTCCATCAACGGGTCGCTCACGCGCCTCGGCACGGATTACGTCGACCTCTACCAGGCGCACCGCTTCGACTACGAGACGCCGCTCGAGGAGACCTTCCAGGCCTTCGCCGACGTCGTGCGTCAGGGCAAGGCGCTCTACATCGGCGTCTCGGAGTGGACGGCCGAGCAGCTGCGTGAGGGCCACGCCCTCGCCAAGAGCTACGGAGTGCAGCTCATCTCGAACCAGCCGCAGTACTCGGCGCTGTGGCGCGTCATCGAGGGCAAGGTCGTGCCGGCGTCGGAGGAGCTCGGCATCTCGCAGATCGTGTGGTCGCCGATGGCGCAGGGTGTGCTCTCGGGCAAGTACCTGCCGGGTCAGCCGGTGCCCGAGGGCTCGCGCGCGACCGACGACAAGAGCGGCGCCCGTTTCATCCAGAGCTTCCTCCGCGACGACGTGCTCGAGGCGGTCCAGCGCCTGAAGCCCGTCGCCGAGCAGGCGGGCCTGTCGATGCCGCAGCTCGCGATCGCGTGGGTGCTGCAGAACAAGAACGTCGCGTCCGCGCTGGTGGGGGCATCCCGTCCGGAGCAGCTCGCCGAGACCGTCAAGGCCTCGGGCGTCGTGCTCGACGCCGACACGCTCGCGGCGATCGACACCGCCCTTGGCGACGTCGTGTTCAGCGACCCCGAAGACACCTACACGGTCTCGCCCAAGACCCGTATCGTCTGAGCCGTGATCACCAGCGCCGGCATCCTGCTCTACCGGATCGCGCCCGAACCCGAGGTGCTCATCGCACACATGGGCGGGCCGTTCTGGGCCAGCAAGGATGCCGGCGCGTGGTCCGTCCCCAAGGGCGAGTTCACCGAGGGGGAGGAGAGCGCGCTGGATGCTGCGCGCCGCGAGTTCCGCGAAGAGCTCGGCATCGACCCGCCTGAGCCGCCGTACGCCGAGCTCGGCACGTTCGCGTATTCGTCGAGCAAGCGCGTGACCGTGTTCATCGCCGACGGCACCGGGTTCTCGCTCGACGGCCTCGAGTTCGGCGAGTTCGAGCTCGAGTGGCCGCCGCGCTCCGGCAAGACGGCGCGCTTCCCCGAGGTCGACCGCGCGGAGTGGACGCCTCTCGGCACCGCGCGCGACCGCCTGGTGAAAGGTCAACGTCCCGCGATCGACGCTCTCGAGCGCCATCTCGCCGAGGCCGCGTCCGCCGGCTGACCCGCCTTTCCCGCGAGAGTGCAGCTGGTCGCCGAGAGGGTGGGTGCTTCCCCACCTCTCGTCCACCAGCTGTACTCTCGCGGTCTCTTGCGGGGCGGGCGAGCGCGGCGGAGACTGGCCGGGTCCGAACCCGAACGAGAGGAACCCCCATGGCTCACGGCGACATCACGCACATCGACATCCCGGTCAGCGACTTCGGCAAGGCGACCGCGTTCTACTCCGACCTGTTCGGGTGGCAGATCGCCGAGGTCCCCGGGTTCGAGGGGTATCCGATGTGGCAGGCGCCCAACAAGATCTCGGGCGGCGGCCTCGCCCCGCGCGAGGACGGCTTCACCCAGCCCCGCTCCTACGTCGAGGTCGACTCGATCGACGACGCCGTCGCGAAGGCGAAGGCCGCCGGCGGAGAGCTGCTGCGCGAGAAGGGCGAGATCACGCCGACCAGCTGGTGGGCCGTCATCAGCGACCCCGACGGCAACGCGGTCGGTCTCTTCGAAGGCACGATGGAGGGCTGACACCGGTCCGTCCCGCCGCGCTCTCGTGAGATCTCGTGGCGGGTCAGCTGACGCGGAGCCGCGGTGCGCGGAGGGATGCTGCGCCCCGCACGCCTGCGCCGCGAGCGTCGTCACCCCGCACGATCACGGCGGGGTGTGGCGACCCGACCTCGACGACGTCGCCGACGCGCGCGTCGCGCAGCGCGGGCTCGGTGCGCAGCCGCGCGGTGAGGGAACGGACGAGCGGCACCGGCGAGGTCGGCGCGAGGACGGATGCCTCTGCCCCCGACCGCGGCGCGAGCGCCTCGTCGATCTCAGCGAGCAGTCCGACGAGCGTCGCGTCGTGGCAACGCGCGTCGTCTTCCCCGATCCACTCCAGAAGCTCTCCGATGGTCCAATCGGAGAGAACTGGACTGCTGTCGTGGGCAACGGTGGCGAGTGTGCGGAACATTGGACCAGAATGCGATGCTATGACGACCGTCGACAGGGCCAATGAGCGGCTGGTGGACCACAGGGTGGCCCTCGGTGGCACGGTGGAGGCATCCCGCCTCGCCGGACGCCTGGGCCGGTGGGCGCACGGCGACGGCACGCTGACGGTGCGACTGGCGCAGGCGATCGCCGCGCTCATCGAAGGCGGCGAGCTGCGCCCGGGCGATCGGCTTCCCGCCGAGCGCGCCCTCGCCGGTGCGATCGCCGTCTCGCGCGGAACCGTCGTCTCCGCCTACGGGCTGCTCAGCGACGACGAGCTCGTCGAGCGACGGCAGGGCAGCGGCACGCGCGTCGCGGGACCGATCGGCGCCGCTGTCCCCTCCCGGGAGCGGACGGCGCGCGGCGAGGGCCTGTTCTCTGCCTCGCCCTCCGGCATCGACCTGCTGCGCGCCGTGCCCGCGATGCCCCAGCTCGTCATCGATCTCGTCCGAGCCCACACGCCCACGCTCGACCCGGTCACGCTGGCCGAGACCGACCCGGCGGGCCTGCCCGTCCTGCGCGCCCGGCTCGCCGCGCTCTTCGAGGAGGAGGGCACGCCGGCGACGCCGGCGCAGATCCTCGTGACCCACGGCGCCCAGCAGGCGATCAGCCTCGTCGTGGACGAGCTCGTCTCGCCCGGCGACGTCGTGCTCACCGAATCGGTGACGTGGCCCGGCCTCGCCGACTCGGTCCGGCGACGGGGAGGCCGTGTGCACGGTGTCACCATCGGTCCTGACGGGATCGACGTCGACGAGCTCGAAGCCGCGATCGTGGCGCTGCGGCCGGTTCTCATCGCCGTCAACCCGCACCACCACAATCCGACCGGCACGCGGCTGCCTGCAGCATCCCGTCAGCGCATCGCCGACCTCTCGGCCGAGTACGGCGTGCCGGTGCTCGAAGACCGGGTGCTCGCGCACGTCTCGTTCGACGGGGTGGTGCCGCCGACGCTCGCCGCCCTACGGCCGGATGCGCCGGTGATCGTGGTCGACTCGCTGTCGAAGTGGTCGTGGTCAGGGCTGCGCATCGGGTGGGTGCGGGCCGACCCGGTGCTGGTCCGGCGCCTGCGCGGCGTGCGTCAGCTCGTCGACCAGTCGACCAGCGTTCCCGCCCAGCTCCTGGCGCTGGATCTGGTCGACGAAGCCCGGGCGCTGCGGCTGGACACGTCGCAGACGCACGCGGCGGCGTCCGCGCACCTCCTCGAGGCGATGGCCGAGCACCTCCCCGACTGGGACGTGACGCCGCCCCGCGGCGGTCTCGCGTTCTGGGCACGCCTGCCGGTGGGGTCGGCGACGGCCCTCTCGCGCGTCGCCGCGATGCGCGGCGTCGCAGTCGCGGGCGGCACCGAGTTCACGGCATCCGTCGTCTACGACGACCACATCCGCGTGCCGTACACCGCTCCCGAGGCCGTGCTGCAGGAGGGCGTGCGCCGCCTCGGCGAGGCGTGGCGCGACTACCGGGCGCAGCTGTAGCGGTCAGCGCCCGTTCTTCGGGCGGGTCGAGACGTCGATGCGGTCCTGCGCACCGAGCGACGACCATGCGCTCGCCGTGCCCTTGGCCGCGTGCTCGGAGGCGCGCACCGCGCGCTCGTCGGCCCATGCGTTGAGCACGTGACCGGAGTGGCCGCGCACGTGCTCGAGCTCGACGTCGGGGAGGCCGGCCGCCCGGCGGGCGTCGCGCGCGACGATGAGCTGCTCGAGGATGTCGACGTTCTTCGTGGGCGCGCCCGTCGACGTCTTCCAGCCGCGGCGGCGGTGGCCGTCCATCCACTTCGTGTACGTGTCGATCGCGTACTTGGAGTCGGCCTGGATCACGAGGTTCGCGACGTCGCCATGGTCCTCGATGGCCTTGAGCAGGCCCATCAGCTCGCCGACGTTGTTGGTGCCCGAGGGGATCGCGCCGGCTGCCCAGTGCCCGTCCTCGCCGACCCACGCCCACCCCGTCGGTCCGGGGTTGCCCTTGCAGGCTCCGTCGGTGGCAACGATGTAGCGGGTCGCGTCGGTCACTCGGGCAAGGCTACCCGGCCGGGGTCCCCTCCTCCGACCCGTCGCGCCCCGCCCGCCACTCGGCCGCGAGCTGCGGCATCCGTTCCGCGAGGTAGCGGAGGAAGTCCGCGATCTCGTGCGCCCGCGCGGCTGACGCCGGAGCCCCGGGGTTCTCGTCGGCGATGCGGTCGAGCGACGCCGCCAGGGTCCCGTAGAGCGGTGCGTTCGCCGTGATCATGCCCGACCACGAGTCCTCGGCGAGATCGTAGCGGTCGCGCCGATCGCCGGGGCGCGAGAGCCGGTGGATGAGGCGCATCGAGACGAGGTAACGCACCGCGCCCGACACGGCCGCCGCCGACACGCCGAGGCGGTCGGCGAGGTCGGCGGCGGTGTACCCCTCATCGGGCGAGCCGGCGAGGGCCATCATGACCCGCGCCGGCATGCGCGGCATGCCGACCGCGGTGAGCATCGCCGCAGCCTGCTCCGCCGCCTCGGCGCCGGGGTGCTCGTTCGTCATCGCGGTCGCCTACCCGGCCGAGGCCAGCTCGCGCCGCCGCATGAGGGTGAGGGATGCTGCCGCCCCGACTCCGACGGCGAGCACGAGCCACCACATCCCGCGCAGATCCACTTCGCTGCCGCTCGGCACCGGCGCGACCGAGAACGGCGACAGGTTCGTCACCCATTCCGGGAGGCCGAGGAGCGGACCGAAGAGGCCGAAGACGATCGCGGCGGTGACGAGGGTCCACCCGAGCGGGATCGTCCACCGCGGGGCGATCGCGAAGACGAGAGCGGTGAGGACGAGGAACACGGATGCGGCGATCACCTGCCCCCACGCCGCGACGAACGCGTCGCCGGTCAGGGCGGCACCGTTGTCGAGGTTTGCGGCGCCGGCCCACGCCCCGACGAATGCGGCGGCGCAGGTCAGGACGATCGCGATGAACCCCACCACGACGTAGTCGGCGAGCCACCGCACCCGCTGTACGGGGGTCGCGAGGACCGGCTCGGCCGTGCCGTGCGCCTCCTCCTGGCGAGCGCGAGCGACGGTCTGCACGCCGGCGCAGGCGGCGAGGAGCCCCACCATGGTGAAGAAGACGACGATGACCGCCTGCTCGAGGTCGGCCTCGGCCGAGAGCGCCTTGAGCATGTCGGCGACGGCCGGGTTGTCCGACCCCATCTCGTTCACGACCGCGCCGAGCGAGGTCGAGAGGGCCCCGGCGAAGAAGGCGCCCGCCATCCAGCCGATCGTCGATCCGGTGGCGAGGCGCGTGACCAGCGCCGTCGGCGTCGACAGGGTCGCGCCCGCGGCGGCGCGCCCCCGCCGCTCGGGCACGATGCTCGCGCCGAGGTCACGCACGGTCTGGAGCGCCAGGGCCACCCCCGCCAGCACGACGAACGCGGCCAGGCAGAGGAACGCGGGCCACCACAGGTTCTCGTCGAAGGCGCGGGTGTTCTCGGCCCAGCCGAAGGGCGAGAGCCACGTCAGCCACGAGCTCTGCATGTGGGTGAGGTCGTCGCTCGGGGTGCCGAGGGCGTTGCCGATCCCGGCGATGAAGTACGTGACGACGAGCACCCACACCGCGAGGGAGTTCGCGCCCCGCGACGTGCGCATGAGCTGTGCCGCCAGCAGCGCGACGCCGAGGTACGTCAGTCCGCCGCACGCGGCCGTGAACCCGGCGAGCCAAGACCCCTCGGCGGGCGAGCCGCCGGCGAGGAAGGCGGCGGCCACGAGGATGCCCAGCACGACGTTGGCGAGCACGCCGTGGACGATCGTCGCGACCGTCGGCACGGCCCTGCCCGCCGTCGTCGCCGCGACGGGTTCGAGCCGCCCCGCCTCTTCGTCGCCACGCGTGTGACGCACGGCGAGGAACGTGCTCATGAACGCGGGCATCATCACGAGGAAGGGCATCAGCAGGAAGACGATGAACGCCTGCTCGCCCGGCCCGGAAGGCAGCCCGCGGAACAGCAGGATCACCGGGTTGGCCATGACGGTGGCGAGCAGCGCCGTGCGCTCCTGCTCGCTGCCGTAGGTGTTCGCGGCGCCCGAGAGCCCGGCGAAAGCGAGCGCCATGGTGCCGAAGATCCACAGCGTCAGCTGCAGCCAGTCCCGCCGCAGTCGCTGCGCGAGCAGCGTCGACAGTCGGCTCATCGTCCGTTCCTCTCCAGCACGGCGAGGTCGTCGCCGTAGTGGCGCAGGAACAGCTCCTCGAGCGACGGCGGCGCGACGCGCAATCCCGCCACCCCGAGGCGCGAGAGCTCGGGGAGGACACCCGAGACCTGATCGCTGTCGACCGTGAAGCGCACACGGCCGTCTTCGACCAGAGTGTCGTGGGCCGCCGCGAGCGCGGCCACGGGCGCAGCATCCGTCCCCTCGAACGAGACCTCCGTCCGCGTGAGGTGACGCATGTCGGCGAGGGTGCCCGATTCGACCACGCGCCCGGCGCGGATGATCGAGACGCGGTCGCACAGCTGCTCGACCTCGGAGAGGATGTGGCTCGACAGCAGCACGGTCGCCCCCGCGGCGTGGACGCGCGAGACCTCGCGGCGGAACATCACGTCCATCAGCGGGTCGAGACCGCTCGTCGGCTCATCGAGGATGTACAGGTCGGCGGGCACGGCGAAGGCGGCGATGAGCGCCACCTTCTGCCGGTTGCCCTTCGAGTAGGCGCGGCCCTTCTTGCGCGGGTCGAACTGGAACGCCTCCATGAGACGTGCCTTCTCGTCGGTGTACGCCTTGTCGTGTCGCGCGGCTCCGCGCAGGCGCGCGAGGAGGTCGATCGCCTCGCCGCCCGACAGATTCGGCCACACGCTCACATCGCCGGGGATGTACGCGACGCGCCGGTGGATCTTGACGGCGTCGCGCCATGGCTGGAGACCGAAGACGGATGCCTCGCCCCCGGTCTTGCGCGCGAGTCCCAGCAGGATCCGGATCGTGGTGGACTTGCCCGCCCCGTTGGGTCCGAGGAACCCGTGCACCTGGCCCTCGTCGACGGCGAGGTCGAGTCCGTCGAGGGCGTGGACGCGGCCGTAGTGCTTGGTGAGGCCGCTCGTGCGGATGACTGTGGTCATGGCGCTGAAGCTACGCCGGTTTCACAAAGTTATGAATACTCCTCACGCTTTCCTCACGGTGTCCCGTGCGGAGGCGGGTCAGGGCGCAGGCGGCGTCGTGAATTCGATGAGATCGGCGCAGAAGTCGCGGCCCATCGTGTCGCTGCGCCCACGCGGGTGGTCGCTGATGAACTCGACGAAGTCGCCGTTCTCGTCCACCTCTACGGTGGCGGTGTTCGCGCCGGCGTCGTGGAACGCGACCCGACCCAGATCGTCGGTCCAGAAGACGTTGAAGCGGTCCATGAACGTGACGGTGAGCCCTCCGATGTCGTTCGGCACGAGCCTCTGGTCCTTGCTGTTGACCCGCTGGTCATAGTGGTACGCGAGGTCGGTGTCGACGTTCGTGTACGAGCCGACGAGCGTCGCGTTGTATCCGCCGTACTCCTGTCCCTGCCGCTCGGTGAGCCGGAACGAGCCGACCTCGTGCTCGACCCACTCGACCGGGAAGTCGAGCATGCCGTCGCAGAGGTCGGGATCGTGTGCGGTGAAGCTCTCCTGATGGAGCCCATCGAAGTGATCCACGTGGCCAGGTGCGGCGGACGCGGTGGCGGTCGCGCCCAGGCCGAGGACGACTCCCGATACGGCGGCGATCGTCGCGGCCGCCCGCATGTGCTTCATGGCAACTCCTTCGTTCAGCGCCCCGGTGATGCGGAAGCTACACCTGTCGGCCGCGCGCCGACATCGGGCGAAATCCCTACGGAGGCCGGACGCCGGGCCGACGAAGCCCGCAGCGTTCTGCGCTCTCTGCTCGCACCGCGGTCGGGATCGGACGCAGATCGCCCGGGATCAGGCAGGATGGGACGCCTATCCGCCCTCGCGGCTGCGGCCGCTCCACCTCCCCCAAGAACGCCGATGACGACGATCGCCCTCCGCCGCCCCGCGGTGTCAACGGGACGCCTCGTGCGCGCGCGCCTGCGTTCGAGGGCGGGGCTCGGGGCGAGCATCGCCGCCGCCATCGCGGTCGCGGTCGGACTCCTGTGCGGCCTTCCCACCGCCGCGGCGATGGCGTCGGCCGCGTCGATCAGCGCGGCGATCCCGGAGCCGGCCACGGCCGACGGCTGGCTGCAGGTGCACACGCGGGTCGCGGCGGACGCTGCCGGGCAAGACGACGAGGCACGTGCCGTGATCGGAGAGCTGCTCGGCGGCGACGTCGAGGTCGAGACGGTCCAGGTGGGGGAGCCGGGGTCCGACCTCGAGCGGACTGCCTGGCGCATCACGCCTGCGCCCTCGGCGCTGAATGTCGACGGGGTCGAGCGTCTCGCTCGTGGCTTGGCGAAGGTTCCCGACGCGCTCCGCGCGTCCGATGCCGCAGAGGGCGGGATCGTGGTCACCGGCGGTCTCGCCGACGCCGTCACGGGCGTCGCCGTCGGAGCGATCGCGGCGGCGGCCATCACGCCCGTGCCCATCGTGATCCTGGCGGTGCTGGCGTGGTTCGCCGTGCTGCAGCTGGCACGCCTGCTGGGCGCCGCCCGCGGTCGCGAGACCCGCGTCCTCCGGGCGCGCGGCCTCGCCCCCGGGCAGGACGCTGCGCTCGCGGTGGTCGAGGCCGCCCCGATCGTCGCGGCCGGCACGCTGGCGGGCGTCGCCGGCGCGGCCGCGGTGGCCGGACTCGTGTGGGGTGCGCCCGGCATCGCCGCGCTCGCGCGCGTCTGGCCCCTGCTGGTGACGATCGTCGTCGTGCTGGGTGCGACGCTCGTGCTGTCGCAGCTGCGTGGGGCCACGGCCGCCGGCCGCGCCGACTCGGTCGCGGGGCGTATCGCCCGCGCCGCCTCACCGGGCATCGCTGTCCTGCTGGTGCTCGTCGGCGGCGTCCTCATCTGGCAGGCCGCCCAGCTCGCCCCGGGAGCCCGGGACGCGTGGTCGATGGCCGTCACGGTGCTCGCGCCCACGGTCGGGATGGCGTGCGTCGCCGTCCTCGCCGTGATCGTCTTCGCTCCGCTGTCGGCGCTCGTGGCGCGGATGGCCGCGCGCCGCCCGGGGGTGACGCCGTCGTATCCGGCGCGTCAGGTCGCACGCCGGCTGAGGTCGTTCTCCGTCGCGGTGGCACTCGTCACGATCGCCGCCGCGGGAGCGGTGCTCGCCGGCGCCTACGACGCGACGTGGACCGCGGCATCCACCGACTCGCAGCAGATGATCGCCGGCGCACCCCTTCGTGCCGCCCTCGACCCGGTGACCCCGGGCGACGTCGTCGCGGCGACGGACGCAGCGGGGGTGGATGCTGCGGCCCCGGCCCTCACTGCGCCGGTCGTCGCCGGCGGCATCGGCGCGACCCTCGTCGCACTGCCGCCCGCGAGCATGCCCGAGATCCTCTTCGAGGTGCCCGGGGCGCCCGACCCCGGTGCGCTCGCCGCGGATGTCGAGACCACCCGCCTCGCGGTCGACCTGCCGCCGGACGCGACCGCGGTGCGGTTCGAGGCGCGGGTTACGACCCCGGAGCGCGAGGCCGCGCAGGCGATGGAGGTGCGGTTCTGGCTCGACGATGGGGCCGGCGCGCCCGTCGCCGTGCCCCTGGACGTGTCGGCCGAGGACGCCGACGGCGCGCTGCAGGTGACCGGATCGGCGGACCTGCCGGCCGGGACGACGCCGTGGCGCATCGTCGCGGTGGAGGTCGCCCAGGGCCGCGGGTGGCTGGGCGCGGAGCTCGTCCTGACCGGGATGCAGGTGCAGTCGGTGGCCGACGACGGGAGTCCCGTCGAACTCGTCGAACCCCTCCCGAACGAACGACTTCACCCGGGTGCGTCCGGCGGGCCCGCGGTCCGATCGGCGATGGTGTGGGCGGCCGGAGGCGAGGCGCCGCCGCGCGTGCCCGCCGTCGTGACCGCGGCTTTCGCCGAGCCCCTCGGGCTCGCGGTCGATGACCAGGTGGATCTGCGCTTCGACGGCGAGGGGCGCACGATCGCGGCGACCGTGGCCTCGATCGTCTCGGCGCTGCCGGGCACGGGCTCCGGCGCCGGCGTCCTGGTGTCGCTCGACGCGGTGGTGGACTCCTCGTCATCGACGAGCGCGACCGCCGGCGGCGCCGTCACGACGCCGCCTCTCGCGAACGAGGTGTGGGCGGCGGGTCAGGACTCGGCAGCCGGGGCCCTCGGCGCCGCGCTCGACGCCCCGGTGACAGCTGCCGGTTCGGCGGGCTCCGCGGTCGCGGGCGAGGTGGTGATGCTGTGGGATGCGGCGGCCATCGGCGGTGCGCTCCTTGCCGGGGTCGCCTTGGTCGCTCTCCTCGCCGCCCTCACCACGCAGCGCGCGGGCGAGGTGCTCGTGATGCGCGCGCTGGGTGTTCCGCCGGCTGCCCAGGCGCGCATGCGCGCCGTCGAGATCGCGCTCGTCGTGGCGCTGGCCACGGCTCTGGGAGTGATCGGCGGCATCGTGCTCTCCGCGTTCCTCGTGCCGCACCTCGCGCAACGCGCGATCCCCGACGCCCAGCTGGCGCCGAGCCTGGCCTTCTCGCCGTGGCCCATCGTCGCCGCGATCGCGGTGATCGGCGTCGCCCTGGCCGTAGCCGTGCTCGGATCCTGGCTCGCGGTAAGACAGCAGGGCGCTCCGACCCGCATCGAGGAGACGGCACCGTGACCGGGCGACTGCGCACGAGCCGCCTGCTGCGGGCGCATCTCGCGTCCGGCAGGGGTGCGACCGCGACGGTCGCGGCGGTCGTCGCCGTGCTGGCGGGACTCGCCGTGTTCGCCCCGCTCGCGGTCGACGCGATGCTGGACTCCTCGACCCGCTACCGGGTGTCGTCGCTCAGCGAGCCCGTGCGCGATCTGAGCACCTCGATCCCCTGGCCGCCCTACCCCGGCGCAGGGCCGGCACCGAGTGCGTCGCTGCCCGACGAGTACCTCGACACCTGGGGTGGGCTCGACTCCGGCCTGCGCAACATCCTCACCCAGTCGCCCGCATCGATCCGCGAGGTGTACGGCGACGCCGACTACTACGTGCGCTTCGGCGAGCCGGCGCAGTACTCCTCGGCCACGAGCCTGGACTTCGATCCGCGGTACGCGTCGCGGATCACGGTCGTCGACGGGAGTCTGCCGCGGGCGACCGCGACCGAGCAGGACTGGAACGCCGCGATCGAGGCCGGCACCGACAACGGGCGTGCGGTGCCGGGTGCGGACCCACTCCCTGCCACGGAGGTCGTCCTCTCCGCCGCCTCGGCGGAGGAGCTGTCGTGGAAGATCGGCGAGACGCGCGTCTCGGGGGACGAGGTCGGGTGGATGCTGCCCGTTCCGCTGACGCTGGTGGGCACGTTCGAGGCGAAAGACGCGGCCGATCCCCAGTGGTCCCGACAGGTCGGCGTGCTCGAGCCGTCGATCGCGTCCGACCCCGATGGTGTGCCCTACGTCCGGACCGTGGCGCTCGGACCGCCCGAGGTGTACGGATACTTCTCGTGGCTCAACGGTGCGGCCACGACCGAAGCGTGGTACCCCCTGGACCCCGACGCCGTGACGGCCGACGGTGCATCCGAGCTGCTGGCGGACCTGCGCGGGTTCACCGCGAAGTCCTACCCGGTGTCCGGATACGGCGTCCCCGGCGCAGGACCGCAGATGAGCTTCCAGACCGGGCTCATCCCGGCCCTCGAGTCCGCCATCGCTCAGAACCATGCCCTGGTGTCGGTTCTCGCGATGCTGATCGCCGGTCCGGTCGGCGTCGCGCTGGCCGTGCTCGTGCTGGGCTGCCGCCTCATGCACGAGAACCGCCGCGCCGCCCTCGACCTCCTCGCGGCGCGCGGCGCGGCTCCGGCGCAGCTGCGCGGCGTGCTCGGGCTCGAAGGCCTGCTCGCCGGCATCGTCCCGGCAGCGGTCGGCGCCGGCCTCGGCATCGCCCTCGCCGCGGCTGTGCTGCCGGAAGCGGTTCCGGCGCCGGTCCTCTTCCTCGCCCCGGCCGCCCTGGCCCTCGTGCCCGCCGCGGTGGGCGCTGCCACGGCGACGCGATCGCGAGCGCGCGGGCGAGCGGATGCCCCGGCCACCCGCTCCCGCTGGCGCCCGGTCGTCGAGGGCGTGGTCGTGCTCCTGGCGGTGCTCGCCACCGCGCTGCTCGTGATGCGCGGCACCGACGCGACCGCCGATGTGGACGCGCTCGCCGTCGCGGCGCCTCTCCTCCTCGCTCTGGTCGCGTGCATCCTGACGCTGCGCGCCTACCCGCCGGCGCTGCGGGCGGTGCTCGCCCGTGAACGCGCGCGGAGCGGCTTCGTCGGCCTGCTCGGCGCCGCCCGGGCACTGCGTGATCCGGCGACGGGCGTGGCCCCGGTCCTCGCACTGATCGTGGGGGTCTCGTTCGCCGTGGCGAGCGCCGTCGTGCTGTCGACCGTGCAGACGGGCGCCGTCGACGCGGCGCGGGCGACCGCGGGCGCCGACGTGCAGCTGTCGGCGAGCCGGTTCGACGACCAGGCCGTCCAGACCGCCGAGAGCGTGCCGGGCGTCGCGGCCGTCGCCCGCATCGACCTGCTGCGCTCGGCGCAGCTCAAGGTCGACGAACGCCTGTCCCGGGTCTCGCTCTACCTCGTCGACCGGGATCGGCTCGACGACGTGCAGGGCGACTTCCCGCGGATCGTCCCCGCCGATGTCTCGCTCGGCGACGGCTCCGGCACTCCGCGGCTGCTGTTCTCGCAGGCGGAGGCCGAGAAGACGGACGCCGCCGACGGATCGCTGCACATCGTCATGACCGAGGCCGAGTTCGCCGGCTCCGTACGTGAGGCCGTGCCGTTCACGTCGTCCTCGACCTGGGTGCTCGCCGACGCGGCGTACGCGGAGCAGATCTCCGACGACGCGCCGATCCCCGTCCGCCTGCTCGTGCGGGTCGATGCGGGGGCAGACGTCCAGGCGGTCGCCGCCGAGCTCGGTGAGACGTTCGGGCCGAGCGTGCGCGTGACGACGCTCGCCGACACGCTCGACGCCGTCCACGCCGACCCCGCCTTCGCGGGACTCCGCGGCGCCCTCGCGGCGGGCGTCATGGTCTGCGCCGTGCTGAGCGCCGTGGCCGTCGTCGTCACCCTCGTCCTCGGTGCGCGCCCGCGCCGCCGGATCCTCGCGCTGCTGCAGACGCTCGGATCCCCGCCGCGCGCGGGCAGGGGGCTCGTCGTGTGGGAGCTCGCCCCCGCCGCCGTCGCGGCGCTGATCGTGGGCGGACTGCTGGGTGCGCTGCTGCCGATGCTGCTGGCATCCGTCATCGATCTCAGGCCCTTCACGAGGGGCGTCGACCCGCCGCCGTACTCCGTGGACCCGATCGTGCTGCTGGCCACCCTCGGGGGCTTCGCCGCCGTGACCCTGCTCGTCACGTGGGCCGCCCTCGCCATCAGCCGGCGAGCCCGCGTCGCCGCCGTCCTGCGTACCGTGGAGGAGACATGACCACCACAGCCGTTCCGAGCACGGATGCCGCGGCCCGCGCTGCCGAGCCCGACATCGTCTGCGCAGACCTGGTGCGCATCTTCACGACCGAGGCCGTCGAGGTGCAGGCCCTCCAGGGGCTCAGCCTCGTGGTCGAGCAGGGGGAGCTGGTCGCCGTCGTCGGGGCATCGGGTTCCGGCAAGTCCACGCTGCTGTCGATCCTGTCGGGCCTCGACACGCCCACGGCGGGCGTCGCGCGGGTCGCGGGCCGCGATCTCCTCACGCTGTCGCGACGCGAGCGCGTGCGCTTCCGGCGCGAGTGCGTGGGGTTCGTCTGGCAGCAGACCTCGCGCAACCTGCTGCCGTACCTCACGGCCGCCGAGAACGTGGCCGCCGTCCTGGCGATCACGGGCGCGGCGAAGGGCGCGGCCCGCGGGGAGCGGGTCTCAGCGCTCCTCGACCTGCTCGAAGTGTCGCACTGCGCCGACCGCAAGCCCACCGAGATGTCGGGCGGTGAGCAGCAGCGCGTCGCGATCGCGGTCGGCATCGCCAACGAGTCCCGAGTGCTGCTGGCCGACGAGCCCACCGGCGAGCTCGACGACGAGACGAGCGCCCATGTGCTCGAGGCGATGCGGGTGGTGAACCGAGAGCTGGGGGTGACGACGCTGATCGTGACGCACGACCCGGCCGTGTCGGAGCACGTCGCCCGTACCGTGCAGATCCGCGACGGGCGTACGGCGACCGAGGTGCTGCGATCGACCAGGACGGACGAGGACGGCGCCGAGCACCACGTCGCCGAGGAGTACGCGGTGCTCGACAAGGTCGGTCGGCTGCAGCTGCCCGACGACTTCGTCACGACGCTCGATCTGCGCCAGCGGGTGCGTCTGGCTCTCGAGACCGACCACGTCGGCGTCTGGCCGGGGCATCGCCGCGAGACGGCGACGGCGGACGTGCCGGCCGGCGCGGCGGAATCCGACCACGACGAGGAGGGGGAGGCATGAGCATCGCTCTGCGCGCCGAGAACCTGGTGCGGGTGTTCCCGTCGGCGGCGGGCGACGTGCACGCGTGCGACGGGATCGACCTTGAGCTGCGCACCGGCGAGCTGCTCGCCGTGCGCGGCGCATCCGGCGCGGGCAAGACGACCCTTCTCAACCTCCTGGGCGTGCTCGACCGGCCGACGTCGGGCCGCGTGTGGATCGGCGACGTCGACACGACCGACCTTCCCGAGACGGAGCTCGCGCTCATCCGCCGCGATGCGCTCGGGTTCGTCTTCCAGTCCTTCGGCCTCATCCCCGTGCTGTCGGCGCGCGAGAACGTCGAGCTGCCGCTGCGCATCGCGGGCACCGACCCCGCCGAGCGCGACGAGCGGGTCACGGAGGCCCTCGCGATGGTCGGGCTCGCGGCGCACACCGAGCAGCGACCGGCGGAGCTCTCGGGCGGCCAGCAGCAGCGCGTCGGCATCGCCCGCGCCATCGTGGCACGGCCGCGGGTGCTCATCGCCGACGAGCCGACCGGCCAGCTCGACTCGCGCACGGCCGCGACGATCATGGACCTCCTGGGCGAGCTCGCGCACGGCCAGGGCCTCGCGACGATCATCTCGACGCACGACCCGCTGCTCGTGGCGCGCGCCGATCGCGTGGTCGAGATCCACGACGGCCGGATCGTCGGCAGCGCCCCGGACCGGGAAACGGATGCTGCGACCGCGGCCCCCGTCCGGGCGCCCTCCGCGGTGCCGGAGCCGAACGGGCAGCCGCCCCGCACGCGGGCCGAGGCGCGTCGCGGCAGGGGCGCCTCCGGATCCTGACTCCGGAGAAGGATGTATACCTAAAGCCGCGGTTCTTCCTCGCGGTGACACCCTGGCCGCATTTATGTATACACTGGCCGAGGTGTCGAACGAGGAGGTGATGCGAATGCGGGCCAGTGACCGCGCATACGCGACCCTCCTCGACGAGATCCAGTCCGGCGTCCTGCGGCCCGGCGCGGTGCTCGGCGAGGTCGAGCAGGCCGCTCGTCTCGGCGTCAGCCGCACGCCGCTGCGTGAAGCGCTGGGCCGGCTCGCGGCCGACGGGCTCGTCGCGCAGCAGTCGCCGCGCGTCACCGTCGTCACCGCGATCGACGCCGACGACATCCGCGAGATCTTCGAGGTGCGCCGCGCCCTCGAGGAGTCCGCCGCGCGGCTCGCCGCAGAACGCGGAGAGGCCGCGGCCTTCGCGGAGCTCGCACGCGAGTTCGCCCGGGTCGATCTCGACGGCCACGATGCGGGCGCGGACGGACGCGACGCCTACTACGCCCTCATCGCAGATTTCGACCTCGCCCTCGACGCCGCCGTCGCGAACGACTACCTCACCGCAGCCCTGCGCACGGTGCGCACGCATCTCGTCCGGGTGCGACGGCTCGCACGCGACAATCCCGCCCGGCTCGCCGCATCCGTCGCCGAGCACCGGCTGATCGCAGCCGCGATCTCTGCGCGCGACGCGGATCTCGCCGCCCACGCGACGCACGTCCACCTGCACAACGCGCTGCACAGCATCCTCGAATCCCTCACCGCCTCGACAGGCTCCGCGACCGGTGCACCCGCTGCTCCGGTCGCTGAGCCTGTCGAAGCGCGCCCCCGACTCTGAAAGGCCGGTCATGACCGTCATCCACCACCTCCGCGTCCACCGCAGCGACGAGCACCTCGCGCGCGAGGGGCAGCTCGCGTGGCACATCGCCGAAGTCGCCGCCGACCCCGTCGATGTCGACGGGGATGTCGTCGACATGATCATCAACCGCGTCATCGACAACGCGGCCGTGGCGGCAGCATCCCTCACCCGTGCTCCCGTGAGCGCGGCACGCCAGCAGGCTCTCGACCACGCGGTGTCGGTCGGCGGCTCGGGGGCCACGGTGTTCGGCTGCGCGCTCGACCGCAAGACGAGCCCGGAGTGGGCGGCGTGGGCGAACGGCGTCGCGGTGCGTGAGCTCGACTACCACGACACGTTCCTCGCGGCCGACTACTCGCACCCGGGCGACAACATCCCGCCGATCGTCGCGGTCGCGCAGCACGTCGGCGCCGACGGCGCCGCGCTCGTGCGCGGCCTCGCGACGGGCTACGAGATCCAGATCGACCTCGTGCGCGCCATCAGCCTGCACAAGCACAAGATCGACCACGTCGCCCACCTCGGCCCGTCGGCCGCGGCCGGCATCGGCACCCTCCTCGGCCTCGATGTCGAGACCATCTACCAGGCGGTCGGCCAGGCGCTGCACACCACGACGGCCACGCGCCAGTCCCGCAAGGGCGAGATCTCGACGTGGAAGGCGCACGCTCCCGCGTTCGCGGGCAAGATGGCGGTCGAGGCCGTCGACCGCGCGATGCGCGGCGAAACATCGCCGAGCCCGATCTACGAGGGCGAGGACGGCGTCATCGCCTGGCTGCTGGACGGACCGGATGCCTCGTACGAGGTCCCGCTGCCGGGTCAGGGCGAGCCCAAGCGGGCGATCCTCGACTCGTACACGAAGGAGCACTCGGCCGAGTACCAGGCGCAGGCGTGGATCGACCTGGCGCGCAAGCTCCACGGCGAGCACCCGGAGCTCACCGACCCGGCCAACGTCGAGGCGATCGTGCTCCACACGTCGCACCACACGCACTACGTCATCGGCTCGGGCGCGAACGACCCGCAGAAGTACGACCCCACCGCATCCCGCGAGACGCTCGACCACTCGATCCCGTACATCTTCGCGGTCGCGCTGCAGGACGGCGGCTGGCACCACGTCGACTCGTACCTGCCCGCGCGGGCAGGGCGTGAAGACACGGTCGCGCTGTGGCAAAAGATCACGACGGCCGAGGATGAGGAGTGGACCCGCCGGTACCACTCGGAGGACCCGGACGAGAAGGCGTTCGGCGGCCGCGTCGAGATCCGCCTGACCAACGGCGAGACGATCGAGGACGAGATCGCCGTCGCCGACGCACACCCGCTCGGCGCCCGGCCCTTCGTCCGCGAGGACTACGTCCGCAAGTTCCGGCTGCTGGCCGAGCCCGTGCTCTCGGCCGATGAGATCGAGCGCTTCCTCGACCTCGCCCAGCGCCTGCCGGAGCTGACGGCCGAAGAGGTGCAGCAGCTCTCGATCGTCGCCGAGTTCGGCGTGCTCGCCGCCGCCCCGGCCCCGAAGGGCCTGTTCTGATGCTGTACTCCACCATCCCCGCGCATGAGAAGCGGCGGCTGTTCCGCGAGCGGCTCGCGAGCGGTGAGTTGCTGCGGTTCCCCGGCGCGTTCAATCCGCTGAGCGCCCGGCTCATCGAGCGCAAGGGCTTCGAGGGCGTGTACATCTCGGGCGCCGTGCTCAGCGCCGACCTGGGCCTGCCCGACATCGGCCTGACGACCCTCACCGAGGTCGCTGCCCGCGGCCAGCAGATCGCGCGGATGACCGATCTGCCGGCGATCATCGACGCCGACACCGGGTTCGGCGAGCCGATGAACGTCGCCCGCACGATCCAGACGCTCGAAGACGCGGGCCTGGCCGGCACCCACATCGAGGACCAGATCAACCCGAAGCGGTGCGGTCACCTCGACGGCAAGGCCGTGGTCGACGAGGACACCGCGATCAAGCGCATCCGGGCGGCGGCCGACGCGCGCCGCGACCCGAACTTCCTCATCATGGCCCGGACGGACATCCGCGCCGTGGAGGGGATGGATGCCGCGATCGACCGTGCGAAGGCGCTCGTGGACGCGGGGGCCGATGCGATCTTCCCCGAGGCGATGCGCACGCTCGAGGAGTTCGCCGCGATCCGCGCCGCCGTGGACGTGCCGATCCTCGCCAATATGACCGAGTTCGGGAAGTCGGAGCTCTTCTCGATCGACCAGCTGCAGAGCGTCGGCGTCAACATCGTGATCTGGCCGGTCTCACTCCTGCGGATCGCGATGGGCGCAGCATCCCGCGCTCTCGATACGCTCATCGACGACGGACACCTCACGTCCAAGCTCGGCGAGATGCAGCACCGCGCCGACCTCTACGACCTCATCGACTACGAGCACTACAACCACTTCGACCAGGACGTCTTCAACTTCCAGATCCAGCGCTGAGTCACTGACCCGAAGGAGCAGTCATGACCGAACCCGACATCAAGAAGGGCCTCGCCGGCGTCGTCGTGGACTACACGGCGGTCTCGAAGGTCAACCCCGAGACGAACTCGCTGCTGTACCGCGGCTACCCCGTTCAGGAGCTCGCCGCGACCCAGCCGTTCGAGGCCGTCGCCTACCTGCTGTGGCACGGCGAGCTGCCGACCGACGTGCAGCTCGCGCAGCTGCGCGCGACCGAGCGCGCGTACCGGCACCTGCCCGCCGACGTGCGCGCCGCGATCGACCTCGTGCCGATCGACGCGCACCCGATGGACGAGGTGCGCACCGCGGTCAGCCTCATCGGCGCGCGCGACCTCGCCGGCACCGGCTCGGTGCTCGAGGTGAGCGGGAGCGAGGAGGAGAACCTGGCGCGCAGCATCCGACTCTTCGCCATGCTCCCCGCCATCGTCGCCTACGGTCAGCGCCGCCGTCGGGGCCTGCAGCCCGTGGCACCGCGCGACGACCTCGATTACGCCGCGAACTTCCTCTGGATGACGTTCGACGAGACGGCCGACGACGTCGTCGTCGACGCCTTCAACCGCTCGATGATCCTGTACGCCGAGCACTCGTTCAACGCATCGACGTTCACGGCGCGCGTCGTGACGTCGACCCTCAGCGACCTCTACTCGGCGGTCGTCGCGGCGATCGGCGCGCTCAAGGGCCCGCTGCACGGCGGGGCGAACGAGGCCGTGCTGCACATCTTCGACGAGATCGGCACCGCCGACAACGTCGGGCCGTGGCTCGATCAGGCGCTCGCCGAGAAGCGCAAGATCATGGGCTTCGGACACCGCGTGTACAAGAAGGGCGACTCGCGCGTGCCCACGATGAAGGCGGCGCTCGACACCCTCGTCGAGCACTACGACCGACCCGATGTGGCCGCGCTCTACGAGACGCTCGAGAGCGAGTTCGTGAGCCGCAAGGGCATCTACCCGAACCTCGACTACCCGTCAGGCCCGGCGTACAACCTCATCGGGTTCGACACGCTGACCTTCACGCCGCTGTTCGTGGCGGCGCGCGTCACCGGCTGGACCGCCCACATCATGGAGCAGCTCGCCTCGAACGCGCTCATCCGCCCGCTGTCGGAGTACAACGGCCCGGACGAGCGCCACATCGAGGGCTACGTGGCGGATGCTGCGCACCTGGCCGCCGCCGACCGTGAAGAGGAAGCCGCGGGGTGAGGCCGTGAGCCTCTGGTTCGGCGACATCGCCGCGATCGACCTTTCGGCGATGGCGCCGGGCACACTCATCGAGAACCTCGGCATCGAGATCGTCGAGATCCGCGACGACGCGCTGGTCGGACGGATGCCGGTGGACCACCGCTCCGTGCAGCCCGCGGGTGTGCTCCACGGCGGGGCATCGGTCGCGCTCGCCGAGACGCTCGCGTCGTGGGCCGGCTACCTCGCCGTGGACCGTGAGCAGTTCCACGTCGTGGGCATGGAGATCAACGCCAACCACCTGCGCCCGATCTCGTCCGGCTGGGTCATCGGCACGGTCACGGCGATCAACGTGGGGCGCCGCGTGCACGTGTGGGAGATCCGCATCGCCGACGAGGCCGGGCGCCTCGTGTGCGTCTCCCGCTGCACGCTCGCGGTCATCGAGCAGCGCAGCACCTACACGACTCCCGACGCGCGCGCCTGATTCCGGATGCCTCGATCCCCGCGCGTGCGGTGGGTCGAGGCATCCGTCATCCGTGTCTTGCCGCCCGCGGCGAAACTCGGAGATCCGGTGGGATTCGGACGGAACATGGGCATCGTCCGAGTCCCGCGGGATCACCGATCCCCGCAGGTCGCCGCATGGCAGGGTCAGAACGGCGGGCTCGTGTAGAGGGACGTGGAGCAGCCGACCTCGCCGGGTTCGAGCGAGATCCGCCGGAAGTCGGGGAACGTGATCGCACCGGATGCGTCGCGGAAGACCAGGACGCACTCGCGCTCGGCGGGAATGCCGACGGCCGCCACGATGCCGCCGTCCGCAGCCTCGGTCTCGATGCGGACGTGCTCCTGCGGGTAGGCGTCACGGAGTGACCGATCGACCTCTTCGGCCGTCGCGCCGGCGGCGACGATCGCGGCGACGCGTTCTGCGTCGGCCTGAGTGAGCTCGGGACGGGGTGCCGGGGTCGGCCGGGGCGGCGCCGGCCCGTCGGGACACGGGATCTCCGACCGGCGCGCCTCTTCGTACTGCTGCCACTCCAGCCGGAAGCACCGCGTCGCCGATCCGGCGCTCCACGACTCGCCGAAGAGCTGCGTCGACGACGTGGCATCGACCTGGGCGGTGACCCTGATGTCGATCGTGGCGCTGCTGCCGGCCGACTCGCCCGACCAGGCGAGCGGTTCGACGACGGCGGTGCCGGAGCCGGCCGGCACAGCTCCTTCCGGCACCCACCACGCGACCATCTCGAGCAGCGTGATCTCGGGCGAGTTGGCGGAGTGCGACCCGATCTCGGCCGCGGCTGCTTCCGCGGCGTGCTGGGCGCGGGTATCGCCACTGCTCGTCGGCTCCGCGGCGCAGCCGGCGAGCGCGATCGACAGCCCGACCGCGAGGACGGCGGAGGCGCGCGCTCGCTGCGCAGTGGCCGGTGTGGTCGGCGAACCGGGAGTGCCGGGGCTGCGGTCGATCATCGGCCCGATTCTGTCGTGCCGTCGACCGAGGCGGCCAGATCTCTGTCGAGTATCGACAATCAACGCGTGCGTGACGGCGCCAGCCGGGCGCGCAGCATTCCTCCTCGAATGCGTCAGGTGCTGTGTGTTGTTGCGGGAGTGGTGTCGCGCTCAGCGACGGGAAGGTCCTCGACGTGCTCGAGGACGAAGTAGAAGGCGCGGCCGCGATCGTCGGTGTCGCGGCCGGTCATGACGCCGAGCACCGTGTCGGGCCCGAGCCGCACGAAGTGGTCGATGATCGGCTGGCCGTCGTAGACCATCGACGCCGTGGTGACGCCGTCGTGCACGATGGTGCGCAGCGTCGCGCCGCCGCGGGCGAGGCCTGCGTCGGCGACGAGGGCACCGTCGTCGGTCTCGCACACGATGGGCGCGACGTCGTCGTCCGAGCGGAAGAGCTTGCCGTACCACCGGCCGCGCTCGAGCAGTCGCCCGGCGCGATGGTCGCGGGTCGTGGCCCAGCCGCGCCAGAGCCCGCGCAGCTCCGCCGTCCGGACCGGGGGGAGCGAACGCCACAGCGCCGCGAGGTCGTCGTCGGGCACGCCGTCGCGGAGCCGCTCGACCAGAGGACGGACGGATGCTGAGGCCGCAGCATCCGTCACCATCTCCATCTCGAGCACGGGCTTGATGACGCGTCCCGCGCGGGCGTCGGCAATCGCCGCCTGCGCGTCGGCGAACGCGTACGTGCCGATGAGACGCTCGACCGGGAGCCGGCCCGCGCGCCACAGCGCCGCCAGCAGCGGCACGTCGCGGGCGACGTCGGCGTCGCCCTCGATCACGCCGGTGAGAGTGCGACCCCACAGCAGGCGCGACTGCGACACGGTCACCGGGTTGGCGCCCGGCTTGAGCGCGACGGTGGCGGCGATGCCGCGCGGAGCGACGAGGGCGAGAGCGGCGTCGATCGACGACTGCGTGCCGGCGGTGTCGAGCACGTGGCTGAACGACGGGGCGGGACGCTGCGCCGCGAGGTCATGGGGGGAGAGCGCCTCGGTCGCGCCCACCTCGAGGGCGAGGACGCGGCGCGCCTCGACCGGGTCGCTCACGACGATGCGCGTGACGCCCTGGTGCGCCGCAGCCATGACCGCCGCGAGCCCGGTGGTGCCGGCGCCCAGCACGAGAAGCGCATCGCCGGGGGCCGGGCGCAGCACGTTGAGCACGGTGCCGGCGCCGGTCAGGATGCCGCAGCCCAGCGTCGCGGCCACCGCCCAGGGCACGTCGTCGCCGATCGGCACCGCGCTCGACTCGTGCACGACGACGCGGGTCGCCCAGGAGGACTGGGCCATCCACCCGGTGGTGACGCGCTCGCCGCCTTCGGCGGCCGCATCGGAGCGCGGGGCGTAGTTGAGCTCGGCGAAGCGGTCGCAGTACGCGGAGTGGCCGTCGCGGCACGGGCCGCACGCGCCGCACGAGCCGAAGCCGAGCACGACCCGGTCGCCGGGCCGCACGCGCGTGACTTCCGCGCCGACGGCTTCGACGACGCCCGCGCCCTCGTGGCCGAAGACCGCGGGGAAGCGGTCGCCTGCCCCGCCGTCGATGCCGAACAGGTCGGTCGGGCAGACGCCGGAAGCCATCACCCGGACGACGAGTTCGCGCGGGTCGGGGGATCGCAGGGTGACGTCCGCGAGCGCGACGGATCCGCCGCGCTCACGGACGAGCGCGGCCACAGCAGCTGTCATGGCCTACGCGGGGGTCAGCTCGCGGTCGGCCGCGCGCAGCGCGACCTTGTTGACCTTGCCGCCGGCGTTGCGGGGGAGGGCCGGCACGACGACCAGCGCCTTGGGCTGCTTGAAGCGCGCGAGCTTGTCGCTCAGCCACGCCTGCAGCTCGTCGATCGTGAGCTCCTCGCCCGGTGCCAGCGCGACCGCCGCGACCGGGACCTCGCCCCAGCGCTCGTCGGCGCGACCGTAGATCGCGGCGTCGAGGATCTTCGGGTGGGCGAACAGCACGTTCTCGACCTCGGCGCAGTAGATGTTCTCGCCGCCGGAGATGATCATGTCCTTCTTGCGGTCGACGACCCAGACGAAGCCTTCTTCGTCCTGGCGGACGAGGTCGCCGGAGTGGAACCAGCCGCCCTCGAAGGCCTCCGCGGTCTCGGCGGGCTTGCGCCAGTAGCCCTTCATCAGGTTGGGCCCGCGGTACAGGATCTCGCCCACCTCGCCGCGTTCGACGTCGTTCATCTCGTCGTCGACGACGCGGTACTGCAGCGTCGGGATCGGCCGGCCGACGGATCCGAGCTTGCGCAGCGAGTCCTCGCCGCTGAGCGCGCAGGTGATGGGGGTCATCTCGGTCTGGCCGAACACCGCGACGTTGATCGCTCGTGGGAAGCTGTCGCTCATCTGGCGCAGCAGGGTGTCGGAGGCGGGCGCCGCGCCCCAGCTGATGATGCGCAGGTGCAGGTCGCGGTCGGCGATCGTCGGGTCGGCGCAGATCACCTGCCACTGCTGCGGCACGTTGAAGACGATCGTGGCCTTCTCCTGCTCCCACGCGTCGAGCAGTTCCGTCGGGTTGAACGCACCGAGCGGGTGGATCACGGTGACGATGCCGATGACGAAGTTCGGCGCGATCGACCCGAGGCCCGCGATGTGGAACAGCGGGGCGGTCATGAACGAGATGTCGTCTTCGCCGAACACCTGGTTCACGCGCAGCAGGGTGAGACTCTGCGCGAAGAGGTTGACGTGATCGAGCATCGCGCCCTTCGGGCGGCCCGTGGTGCCGGACGTGTACATGATCAGGCAGGTGGTGTCTTCGGGCACGTCGGGAGCCTCGAAGCCGGCCGGGTCCTCGGCGACGAGGTCGGCCCAGGACTCCTGGCCCTCGCCGGCGTCGCCGATCACGATGACCTTCTTGATGCGGTCGGTGATCTGGGCGACCGCCCCGACGAGGGGAGCCAGGGGTGCCTCGACGATGAGCACGTCGGCGTCGGCGTCGTCGACGATGTAGGCGATCTCGGGCGGTGTGAGGCGGATGTTGATCGGCACGGCGATGGCGCCGAGGCGGTTGACGCCGAACACCGAGAGCACGACCTCGGGCCGGTTCAGGGTCAGCAGCAGCACGCGGTCGCCGAAGCCGACGCCGCGTCGCGCGAGAGCGGCGGCGAACGCGTCCATGCGCTCCGCGGCCTGGCGCCAGGTGGTCGTCTCGCCGAGGAAGCGGAAGGCTGCGGCCTCCGGCTTCATCTCGGCGTGCGTCGCGACCTGGTTCATCCAGTGGTTGCGCCGCGCGGAGGCGGGGATCGCGGTGGGGGCGGAGTCGTTCATCGGGTGGCCTCTCGTCACGTCATCGTCAACGGATGCCGCGACCCTGCGGCACCGGTGGCTCGTGTCGAGTATGGCAGGCGCGGCGCCGGATGTCACGGCTTTTGTTAACCGAAATTCACATCGTGCGCTGCGTCGGAAGTGAACGGAGCGTCGCAATCGAGGCCGCCCGCTGAAGCCCGCGAGTAGGCTGTCCGCATGCCCGCTGCCGCGCCACCCGCCTCACGCACGAGGCCGCGGGACCGCAAGCGCCGCATCGAGGAGGCCGCCGCCATCGCCTTCGCGCAGAACGGCTATCACGCCGTCGCCATGCAGGACATCGCGGCGGCCGTCGGCATCTCGGCGCCCGCCCTGTACCGGCACTTCCCGAACAAGTACGCGCTGTTCGTGCAGACCGCGTTCACCATCGCGCATCGCCTCATCGAAGACACCGACGCGGCCGCCGCGCTCCCGCTCGACTCGCCCGACGAGGCGCACGCGGCCCTCGACGCCCTCGTCGACGCGGTCATCGCGACCACCGTCGAGCTCCGCGCGACGGGCGGGATCTACCGGTGGGAGGGGCGCTACCTCGAGCACGACGACCGCGAGCTGCTCACCTCCGAGTTCCGCCTGCTCCGTCAGCGGTTCGAGGCGGCGCACGTCGTCTACCGACCCGACGTCGACGAGACCGACCGCCGGCTCCTCGTCCTCGGGGCACTGAGCGCGGTCGCGAGCATCACCGCGCATCGCACGGTGGTCGGCGCCAGGGCCTTGCGCAGCCTCCTGGCGGGGGCCGCGTGGCGCGCGCTCGACGGCTCGCTTCCGGCTCCCGACGCGGTGACGGCGACGGATGCTGCGCCCCCGCCTCCGCCCGACGACGAGACCGCCTCCGAGCAGGGCCGCCGGGCGCGCCTCATCGACGCCGCGATCCGCCAGTTCGCCGCGCGCGGCTACAACGAGGTCACCATCGAGGACGTCGCGGTCGAGGTCGACCTCACGCCGTCGGGCGTCTACCGCCACTTCGACGGCAAGTCCGCGCTGCTGCTGGCCGCGTGCGATCGGGCCGCGGTGGAGCTCGAGCGCGCAGCGCTGCACGCACGGGAGTCGGCCTCGTCGCCCGAGGATGCGCTGCGCCGCCTCTGCCGCGCGTACGTCGACCACACGTTCTCGCACCTCGCGCTGATGCGCATCTACTTCTCCGAGATCGGCAACCTCGCGCCCGAGGAGCAGCGGCGCCTGCGCGCGATGCAGCGGGCGCACATCGCGGACTGGGCGGCGCTGCTGCAGGCCGTGCGTCCCGAACTCGGCGGGCGCGAGGCATCCGTCCTCGTGCATGCCGGGCTGGGCGTGGTCGCCGACCAGGCGCCGCTGCTCACGGTGCGCGACGACGCGGCGGCAGCGCGGCTGACGCGCCTGGTCGAGATCGTGCTGGGCATCGACGCACGCTGACGCCCCGCGGTGGGGTCAGCGCGCCTTGCCGTGGAGCATCGGGATCATGCGCTCGACCATGTGCATGTCCTTGGGGGAGCGCTCGAGCGTCAGGAGGTTGAGGGCCGCCTTGCGGGTCTGGCGCGCGATCGACTTCGGCACACTGAACTCGCGCAGGCCGTCGGCGCCGTGGATGCGGCCGAAGCCTGACCCCTTGACGCCGCCGAACGGGAGGGCGCCGATCGCCGCGAAGCCGAGCACGGAGTTGATCGTGACGACGCCGGCGCGCAGCTGCGCCGCGATGCGCTCGCCCTTCTTCGCGTGCTTCGTGAAGACGGCGGCGCCGAGTCCGTACTCGGTCGCGTTGGCGCGGGCGACGGCTTCGTCGAGGTCGGCGACGGCGTTGATGACCACGGTCGGTCCGAAGGTCTCGCTCTGCACGGCGTCGGAGTCCTCGGGGACGTCGACGAGCACGATCGGCGACACCGTGCGGTCGGCGACCGACTCGGGGCCGCCGAACACCGCCGTGCCGCCGCGCGCGAGGGCGTCCTCGACGTGGGCGGAGACGACATCCGTCTGCGTGGCGAGGGTCATCGGCCCGTACGTCGGGGCGTCGCCGGTGACGACGATGCGCTTCGCTCGCTCGACGACCTTGTCGACGAGCGCATCGCGCACCCGCTGCTCGACGTAGACGCGCTCGACGCCCACGCACGTCTGACCCGCGTTGCCGAGAGCGCCGAACGCGATGAAGTCGGCCGCGGCGTCGAGGTCGGCATCCGTCGCGACGATCAGCGCGTCCTTGCCGCCGCACTCGGCGACCAGGGGGGTGAGAGTCTCGGAGCACGCGGCCATGACCTTCTTCGCGCTGGCGGTCGAGCCGGTGAACGCGACCTTGTCGACGCCGGACCGCACCAGATCGGCGCCGGTCGCCCGGCCGCCGGTCACGACCTGGAGCACCGGGCGGTCGCACACCTCGCGCCACTTGTCGGCGACCCACACGGCGGTGCCGGGCGTCAGCTCGCTCGGCTTGAAGACGACGGCGTTGCCCGCTGCGAGCGCGTACGAGATCGAGCCCATCGGCGTGTAGAACGGGTAGTTCCACGGGCCGATCACGCCGACCACGCCGTAAGGCACGTACCCGAGCGTCGCGTGCTGGTTGTAGTTGACGAGCCCCGCCTTGACCTTGCGCCTCTTGAGCACCGGCTCCGCGTTCTTCGCCGCCCAGTCGAGGTGGCCGAGCGTGAGCATCACCTCGAGGAGGGCATCGCCGTCGGGCTTGCCGGTCTCGCGCGCGATCATCCCGGCCAGCGCTTTCGCGTCGCGCGCGATGGCGGCCTTGAACGCGATCAGCACGCGCCGGCGCTCGGAGAACGAGAGACCCGCCCACCACGCCCCTGCTTCGCGGGCGCGATCGACGGTGCGCCGCACGTCGTCGGTGGACGCCACGGGGTACGAGGCGATCGGGCTGCCGTCGCGGGGATCGGTGGTGGTGAGGACGGACGTGCTGTCGTCGTGCAGGAGGGTCATGTCGGGCCATTTCCATCTCGTCGCCGAGACTCGTCATTGAGGGCGGGAAGTGAATGGTGATTCACAGTATCGCCGCCGTGTTCGCGCCGCAAGGGTCCGCGCGAAGATTTTCGAATCCTGGTTAGAATGTGAGGAACGAGAGGGGTCCGGGTGTCGCAGAGCAGCGAGGACGGCGCGACGGCGAAATCGCAGCGCACGCGTCAGCGCATCCTCGACGCCGCCGCCCAGGTGCTCAGCCGCAAGGGCTACGCCGGCACGCGGCTCACCGACGTCGCCGACGTCGCCGGCGTGCAGGCCCCCGCGATCTACTACTACTTCGGCTCGCGCGACGACCTCGTCGAAGAGGTCATGTGGGCCGGCGCGCACCGCGTGCGCGTGCACGTCGAAGAGGTGATCGCGGCGCTGCCCGACGACGCCACGGCCCTCGACCGCATCCTCGCCGCGGTCGACGCGCACCTGCGCTACGAGCTGCAGATCTCCGACTACACGACGGCATCCGTCCGCAACGCCGGGCAGGTGCCCGAGCACCTCCGTGTGCGCCCCGCTGCCGAAGAGGCGTCCTACAGCCGCATCTGGCGCGACCTCTTCCACGCCGCCCAAGATGCCGGCCAGCTCCGCGCCGACCTCGACATCAACATCTTCCGCCTGCTGCTGCTGGGCTCGATGAACTGGGCCGTGGAGTGGTGGAATCCCCGCACCCGCAGCCTCGACGACCTCGTCCGCCAGACCCAGGACCTCGTCCGCCACGGCGCCGGCGCCTGACCCGCCCCGTCGTCCTCGCAGCCCTTCGTCGACCTCGCCGCGAGGATCGGAGATCCCGCGAGAATCGGCCGGATGCGCAGCATCCATCCGGCTTCCGCGGAATTTCCGACTCTCACGCGACCAGGTGCAGCCCCTGGGCGACGGCCCGCATGATCAGGTCCTGCACTTCATGCCAGCGGTTCACGACCTGCCCGCGGCCGACGCGGATCACGTGGTAGCCCAGCAAGGCGAGTTCGGCGTCGTGGCGGATGTCCTCCTCGCGCTGCGGGCCGACGTGAGTGCCGCCGTCGACCTGCAGGACGAGGCGGTCGCCGATGAGGAAGTCCACCCGGTGGCCGGCGATCCAGATCTGCTGCCGGATGGGCAGCCGCAACCAGCGCAATCGGGGGATGACGGCGACTCGAGCCCCGAATCCGACCACGCGCTCGCTTCGGCACACAGCCTCCGCGCGGCGGGCGGCAGTGCCAGCCTCTCCAGAGCCTGCTTCGCGGCCACTCCACGCCGCAGCGCGGACTCCCAGATCGCCAGCGCTTCCTCGTACGGCCGGCACTGCGCGACGAGCACCAGGACGTTCTCGATCGTGTCGATGAGGGTATCCGGATGCCTCGGCACAGCGGGGCTCGCCCAGTGCAGGTGAGCCCGCGCGATGCGGCGTCGCCCACCCGCCGGCACCGCGAGGTGCGGCATGAGCTCGGCGACCTGCCAGAGCCCGAGCCGTCGCGCGGCCGTGATGCAGGTGAGCACTGCTCCCGCCTCGGCGGCAGCGCACAGTTCTGGATCCGTCCCGGGAAGAGCCAGCCAGCTGCGGCCGACCCGCTCGAGCACACCGCCCGCCACCAGACGCGAGCGCGTGTGCTCGCTGATGCCGTGCGTCTCCAAGGTGCTAGTGCGGGCTATCCCGCCCAGGGAACGAAGGATCTCCACGGCCTGATGCACGATGCGAGCCTGATGCGTCCGGCCCGGCCGCGCGCGGTGTGTCGCCGCATCTGTGAACAGATCGTCGTGAGGGCGGCCCGGGGAGGACAGGCCAGCGTGACTGTGTCGGTGGTGAGACGCGGAGTTCCCGCGAGATTCGGCCGGGGACGCGGCATCCGTCCGATCTTCCCGGGATCTCCGATCGTCGCCTGCCCCGGTCCGCGCGGTGGGAGACACGGATCGGGACAGGCGGGCGGGACGGATGCCTCGGGTCGAGGCATCCGTCCCCCGGGGGATTCCGCCGTCAGGCGAACAGCGACAGGCGCTGCGAGAGGACCTCGTGGGCCTGCGACACCGTGCGGCGGACGACCTCGCCGGCGGGCGGGACGTCGTGGATCAGGCCCTGCACCTGGCCCACGGTCCAGATGCCGGCGTCGAGGTCGCCGTTCTCGAAGACCTTGCGGCCGCGGGCACCGGCGACGAGCTCGCGCACGTCGGGGAACTGGCCGCCGTCGGCGAGGATGCGCACCACTTCGTCCGACACGGAGTTCTTCGCGACGCGCGCGGTGTTGCGCAGCGACCGGAAGATGAGGTTCGTGTCGAGCTCGCTCGCCTCGACGATGCGCTCCTTCACCGCCTGCGACACGGGCGACTCCTCGGTGCACATGAACCGCGAGCCCATGTTCACGCCGTCCGCACCGAGCACGAGCGCCGCCGCGAGACCCCGGCCGTCGGCGAACCCTCCGGAGGCGATGAACGGGATGCTGAGGGCATCGGCCGCGGCCGGGATCAGCACGAGTCCCGGCACATCGTCTTCACCAGGATGTCCGGCGCACTCGAACCCGTCGATGGAGACCGCCGTGACCCCGACCTTCTCGGCCTTGAGGGCGTGCCGCACCGACGTGCACTTGTGGATCACCCGCACTCCGTGTTCGCGGAACATGTCCATGTGCGGCTCGGGGTTGGCGCCCGCCGTCTCGACGATCATCACGCCCGCGTCGATGATGGCGCGGCGGTACTCGTCGTACGGCGGCGGGCTGATCGACGGCAGGATGGTGAGGTTCACGCCGAACGGCTTGTCGGTCAGCGTCCGCGCGCGCTCGATCTCGTGCACGAGATCGGCCGGCGTCGGCTGGGTCAGGGCGGTGATCATGCCGAGGCCGCCCGCTTCCGAGACCGCGGCGGCGAGTTCGGCGCGGCCGACCCACATCATGCCGCCCTGCACGACCGGGTGCTCGATGCCGAGCGCCTCGGTGAACCGCGTCCGCAGCTTCGGGGCTGTCGCCACCGTCGACTCACTCATACGTCTCACCCGCCTCCGCCTTGGCGATGAGCGATGCCGGCGGCAGGAACCGGTCGCCGTACCGCTCGGCGAGCTCGCGGGACCGGGCGATGAAGCCGTCCAGCCCGCCCTCGTACTGATTGATGTACTGCAGCACGCCTCCTGTCCACGCCGGGAACCCGATGCCGTAGATCGACCCGATGTTGGCGTCGGGCACCGACGTGAGCACGCCGGCGTCGAGGCACGCGATGGTGTCGAGGGCCTCGGCGAACAGCATCCGTTCCTGCAGGTCCTCGAAGGGGAGCACCGTGCGCCCCGAGCCGTACTTCTCGCGCAGGCCGGGCCAGATGCCCACTCGCCTGCCCGACTCGTCGTACTCGTAGAAGCCGCCGCCGGCGCGCCGCCCGGGGCGTTCGGCGTCGACGACCATCCAGTCCATGACGGCCTCCGACGGGTGCTCGACCCAGGTGCCGCCCTCGGCCTCTTCGGCGGCGCGCGTCTCGAGGCGGATCTTGCGCGAGAGCGAGATGGTCAGCTCGTCGAGGAGCTGCAGCGCGCCCGCCGGGTATCCGGCCTGCAGCGCCGCCTGCTCGACCGACGCGGGCTCGACGCCTTCGCCGACCGCGGCCACCGCCTCGGCGATGAACCGGCCGATGACGCGGGACGTGAAGAAGCCGCGGGCGTCGTTGACGACGATCGGCGTCTTGCGGATCTGCTGGACGTAGTCGAACGTCTTGGCGAGCACCTCGTCGCTGGTGCGCTCGCCGCGGACGATCTCGACGAGCGGCATCTTGTCGACGGGGGAGAAGAAGTGGATGCCGATGAAATCGTCGGTGCGCTCGACGCCCTCGGCGAGCAGCGTGATCGGCAGCGTCGAGGTGTTCGAGCCGAGCACCGCGTCGGGCTCGACGAGGTGCTGGATCTCCTGGAACACGCCCTGCTTGACGGGCACCGATTCGAACACGGCCTCGATCACGAAGTCCACGCCGGCGAAGTCGGCGGGGTCGGCGGTCGGCGTGATGCGCGCCAGCAGCGCCTCTGACTTCGCGGCCGTCGTGCGCCCTCGCGCGAGCGCCTTGTCCTCCAGTGCCCGGGAGTAGTCCTTCCCCTTCTCCGCGGCCTCGAGCGTGACGTCCTTCAGGACCACCTCGATGCCGGCCTTCGCCGACACGTACGCGATCGCGGCGCCCATCATGCCCGCGCCGATCACGCCGACCTTCTTCGCCTGGTACTTCGGGAGCGGCTGCCCGGTCCCTGAGCTCGTCGAAGGGCGCGACCCCCCGGCGTTGATGTGCCCCAGATCGAAGAAGAACGCCTTGATCATGTTCTTCGCGACCTGGCCGTGGGTGAGCTCGACGAGGTAGCGGGTCTCGACCTTCGACGCTGTCTCGAAATCGACGTAGGCGCCCTCGACCGCCGCGGCCATCGCCGCGCGCGGCGCGGGCAGCGGCGCGCCCTTCAGCTGCTTGCGCAGCGAGGCCGGGAACGCCGGCAACGCGCTCGCGAGTGACGGCGAGTTCGGCGCACCGCCGGGGATGCGGAAGCCCTTCACATCCCACGGCTTCACGGGTGCGGGGTTCGCGGCGATCCACAGCTTCGCGGCGGCGACGAGGTCCGAAGTCGTCGGCACGAGCTCGTCGACGATGCCCACCGCGAGGGCGTCCGACGGCGAGAACTTCGTCGCCGGCAGGATGACGTCGGTCAGTGCCTTCTGCAGTCCGAGCATGCGCACCAGGCGTGTGATGCCGCCGCCGCCCGGCAGGAGGCCGAGCGACACCTCGGGCACGCCGAACTGCGCGCCGCGCACGTCGGCGGCGATGCGGTGGTGCGCCGCGAGGGCGACCTCGAGGCCGCCGCCGAGCGCCGTGCCGTTCATGGCCGCGACCACGGGCTTGCCGAGCACCTCGAGCCGGCGCATGTCGGCCTTGACGGCGTCGATGTGGGCCGTCTCCTCCGCTGCCCGGGAGGGGTCGGCGGCCCGCAGCAGGTTGAGGTCGCCGCCGGCGAACCAGCTCTTCTTCGCCGACACCAGGATGACCCCGCGGATGTCGTCGCGCTCCGCTTCGAGCCGGTCGGCCGTCGCCTTCAGCGCCGCCACGAAGTGCGGGTTCATGGTGTTGACGCTGCTGCCGGGGTCGTCGAGGGTGATGACGACGTCGCCGTCGGCATCCTGCTCCCACGCGTACCCCTGGTACACGGTCGTGTCGTCGATCGTGGTGCTCATAGGTGTTCTCTTCTCAAGTCGGTTCAGACGGATGCCGCGGGCTCAGACCCGCTCGATGACGGTGGCGATGCCCATGCCGGCGCCGACGCACAGCGTCGCGAGACCGCGCTTCTGGTCGCGGCGCTCGAGCTCGTCGAGGAGGGTGCCGAGGATCATGGCGCCGGTCGCACCCAGGGGGTGGCCGAGCGCGATCGCCCCGCCGTTGACGTTGACCTTGTCGTGCGGGATGTCGAGGTCCTTCATCCACTTCATGACGACGGCGGCGAACGCCTCGTTGAGTTCGAAGAGATCGATATCGGATGCTGCGAGCCCCGCCCGCTCGAGCGCCTTGAGCGTCGCCGGCGTCGGGCCGGTGAGCATGATCGTCGGCTCCGAGCCGGTGACGGCGGTCGACACGATGCGCGCACGCGGAGTCAGTCCGAGCCGCTCGCCGGCCTCCTTGCTGCCGATGAGCATGAGCGCGGCGCCGTCGACGATGCCCGACGAGTTGCCCGCGGTGTGGACGTGGTCGATGCGCTCGACGGCGTGGTACTTCTGCGTCGCGACGGCGTCGAAGCCGGCGCTCTCGCCGAGAGCCGCGAAGGCGGCGGGCAGGTTGCCCAGCCCGGACGTGTCGGGGCGGCGGTGCTCGTCGGTGTCGAGCAGCGTCACGCCGTTCTGGTCCCGCACCGGCACGACGGATCCTTCGAACCGCCCCTCGCGCCATGCGGTGTCGGCACGGCGCTGCGACTCGGCGGCGTACGCGTCGACGTCGTCGCGCGAGAAGCCCTCGAGGGTGGCGATGAGGTCGGCGCCGATGCCCTGCGGCACGAAGTAGAGGTCGTAGTTGGTGGTCGGGTCCTGCGCGTAGGCACCGCCGTCCGAGCCGATCGGCACGCGCGACATGGACTCGACGCCGCCGGCGAGCACGAGGTCCTCGAAGCCGGAGGCGACCTTCTGCGCCGCCACGTTGACGGCCTCGAGGCCCGACGCGCAGAAGCGGTTGAGCTGCACGCCCGCCACCGTCTCGGGCAGTCCCGCGACGAGCGCGGCCGTGCGGGCGATGTCGCCGCCCTGCTCGCCGATGGGCGACACCACACCGAGCACGATGTCGTCGATGAGGGCGGGGTCGACCCCGGGGTTGCGCTCGAGGACCGCGTGGATGAGCCCCACGACGAGGTCTACGGGCTTGGTGCCGTGCAGCGCGCCGCCGCGGTTCTTGCCGCGCGGGGTGCGCACGGCGTCGTAGATGTATGCGTCAGGCATGGGTGAGCTCCTCACAGTCCGAGGCCCCGGCCGACGATCTCTTTCATGATCTCGGTCGTGCCGCCGTAGATGGTCGTGATGCGCGCGTCTTCGTAGTCGCGCGCGATGCGGTACTCCCGCATGTAGCCGTAGCCGCCGTGGAGCTGCAGGCAGCGGTTCACCACCTGCACGAGCTGCTCGGTGGTCCAGAACTTGGCGGCCGCCGCGTCCTCGGCCGAGAGCTGCCCGTCGGAGTGCAGTCGGATGCAGCGGTCGATGTACGCGCGGCTGACGTCGGTCGCCGTCACCATGTCGGCCAGCTCGAACCGGGTGTTCTGGAAGGAGCCGATCGGCTTGCCGAACGCCTTGCGATCGGTGACGTAGGTGAGCGTGCGCTCGAGCACACCCTCGCTGGCGGCGACCGCGGCGGCCGCGATCGACAGGCGCTCCTGCGGCAGGTTGCGCATCAGCCCGATGAAGCCGGCACCCTCGGCGCCGAGCAGGTTCGCGGCCGGCACACGGACGTCTTCGAAGACGAGCTCGCTCGTGTCCTGGGCATGCAGCCCGACCTTCTCGAGGTTGCGGCCGCGCGAGAACCCGGGGGCGTCGGTCTCGATCACCAGCAGGCTGAGCCCGCGGTGGGGGTCGTCGCTCGTGCGCACAGCGGTCACGACCAGGTCGGCGTTCTGTCCGTTCGAGATGAAGATCTTCGTGCCGTTGACGATGTAGTCATCGCCGTCGCGCACCGCGGAGGTGCGGATGCCCGCCAGGTCGCTGCCGGTGCCGGGCTCGGTCATCGCCACCGCGACGATGAGCTCGCCGGCCGCGATGCCGGGCAGCCACCGCTGCTTCTGCTCGTCGTTCGTGAGGTCGGTGAAGTACGGGATCACGATGTCGTTCGACAGCGCGATGCCCGCCATGCCGTCCGACACCGGGTTGTGCGCGAGTTCCTCGCCCATGATCGCGTGGAAGCGGAAGTCATCGGCTCCGCCGCCGCCGTACTCCTCCGGGATGGCGAAGCCCAGGATGCCCGCCTCCGCCGCCTTCGTGAACAGCCAGCGGTCCACCTTGCCCTCGGCGCTCCAGCGGTCGGCGTTCGGTCGCGCGTGCTGCTCGACGAACGCCCGCACCACCTCGCGGAACTGCTCGTGGTCCTCGTCGTAGATGTCTCTCTTCAGCGTCATCGCCGAACCTCCGTGTCGCGGATGCGGCGTCCTCGCCGCGAAGCATGTTTTTATTATGCATTAGAAATTGGATGCTGCAACCCGGTGCTTCCCGCCGGATCACAGGGTTGTGCCGGTGAGATTTCTTACGCACGATTAAACGCAGGCGCCGTAGCCCCATCGGCGACGACGCCGCCCGAGAGTGAGGACGACGATGACCACACCGCTGAGCGGACGCACCGCGATCGTGACGGGGGCGAGCCGTGGCATCGGCCTCGCGATCGCGTCGCGGCTGGCTGCCGAGGGGGCGCGCGTATGCCTGACGGCCCGCCACCCCGAGGAGCTCGAGGAGGCCGTCGCATCACTGCCGACGGGCTCCGCGATCGGCGTCGCGGGCGGCGCCGACGACCCCGATCACCGGGCCGAGACGCTCGACCGCGTCGTCCGGGAGTTCGGCGGCATCGACATCCTCGTGAACAACGCGGGCATCAATCCGGTCTACGGCCCGCTGGCCGAGCTCGATCTCGGTGCTGCCCGCAAGATCCTCGAGGTCAACGTCGTCTCGACGCTCGCGTGGACGCAGGAGGCGGTGCGCCGCGGCCTCGGTGAAGGCGCGCACGGCGGCAGCATCGTGAACCTTTCGTCGGTGACGGGTGCGATGCCCTCGCCCGGCATCGGCTGGTACGGCGTCACGAAGGCCGCCGTCGCGCACCTGACGACGACGCTGTCGGTCGAGCTCGCCCCGCGGGTGCGCGTGAACGCTGTCGCCCCGGCGGTGGTGAAGACCCGGTTCGCCCGCGCGCTGTACGAGGGGCGTGAGGAGCAGGTCGCGGCGGGCTATCCGCTCGGGCGTCTCGGTGTTCCCGAGGACGTCGCCGGCGCGGTCGCGTTCCTGGTGGGCGACGACGCCTCGTGGATCACCGGCCAGGTGCTGACCCTCGACGGCGGCCTGCTCGGCGCGGGAGGCACGGCATGAGCCTGACGGCAGTCGACGACCTGCGCGACCGAACGCGGGCCTTCATCCGCGAGGTCGTCCTCCCGGCGGAGCCGAAGCCCGGCGCTCCGCTCGACGATGCGACCCTCGACAGGCTGCGCGCGCAGGCCCGCGAGGCCGGGGTGTTCGCACCTCATGCACCCGTCGAGTACGGCGGTGGCGGCATCCCGATCGATCAGTGGTCGCCGATCTTCCAGGAGGCCGGGTACTCGCCCATCGGCCCGGCGGCGCTCAACATCATGGCGCCCGACGAAGGCAACATGCATCTCCTCCACGTGGTGGGCACGTCCGCGCAGCACGAGCGCTACCTCGCGCCGCTCGTGCGCGGCGACATCCGCTCGAGCTTCGCGATGACCGAGCCTCACCCGGGTGCCGGCTCAGACCCTCGCGCGCTCTCGACCACTGCGGAGCGGGTCGACGGCGGCTGGCGCATCACGGGACAGAAGCGCTTCATCAGCGGGGCGAACGGCGCAGCCTTCGCGATCGTCATGGCGCGCACGCCGGCGGTCGAGGGCTGGGACGAAGGGGCGACGATGTTCCTGCTCCCACTCGACGCGCAGGGCGTCACGGTCGGCCCCGACGTCCACACGATCGAGGGCGCGATCGCGGGCGGGCACCCGTACGTGAGCTTCGACGGATGCCTCGTTGCCGACGACGACGTGCTCGGCGCACCGGGGCAGGGGTTCCGGTATGCGCAGGTGCGCCTCGGCCCCGCGCGGCTCACCCACTGCATGCGCTGGCTCGGCCTCGCGCGTCGCGCGCACGACACGGCCCTCGACCGCGCCAACGCCCGCGAGCTCTTCGGATCGCGTCTGCGCGACCTCGGCGTCGCGCAGGCGCTGCTCGCCGACAGCGTCATCGACCTCGAGACCTCCGACGCGATCATCGACAAGACGGCACGGATGCTGCGCGCCGACCCCCGCGCGGGAGAGGCGCTGTCGTCGATCGCCAAGGTGCATTGCTCCGAGGCCGTGTTCCGCGTGATCGACCGGGCGGTGCAGTTGTGCGGCGGCGACGGCGTCACCGACGCGCTGCCCCTCATCCAGTACCTGAACGAGGTGCGTCCCTTCCGGATCTACGACGGCTCGAGCGAGACCCACCGCTGGGCGATCGCGCGGCGCGCAGCATCCGCGCGCTCCCGCGAGGTCGAGGCGGGCGCGGCCCGGCTCGACGAGGTGACCCCGTGATCGCGGTGCCCGACGGCGTCGAAGTGGTCGACACCTGGGCCGACGCGGCCGGGCTCGAGCGCCCGCCGCTGCTCGTGGTCGACGCGGTCGAGGAGTACCTGCGGAGTCTCGGGTTCGGCGACGGAGCGCTCGCGTGGGAGCGGATCGGCGAGGGGCATTCCAACGTCACGTATGCCATCGCCTACGCGGGCCGCGACCTCGTGCTGCGGCGCGGGCCGCGCCCGCCGCATCCGCCGTCCACCCACGACATGGCCCGCGAGGCGCGCGTGCAGCGCGTGCTCGGCGCGGCGGGCGCGCCGGTGCCGGTGATCGTCGCCGAGTGCGACGACCCCGCCGTGCTGGGCGTGCCGTTCTACGTCATGGAGCGCGTGGACGGGGAGGTCATCACGGATGCTGTGCCCCCACCACTCGACGACGCCGACGGTCGTCGCGGCATCGGCTTCGCCGCCGTCGACGCGCTCGCCGACCTGCACGCCGTGCCCGTCGACGCCGGCGAGGTCGCCGCGCTCGGACGACCCGACGGCTACCTCGCGCGCCAGGTCGGCCGCTTCGCGGCACTGTGGGACGTGAACTCGCGGCGCTCGTTCCCCGCGGTGGGCGAGCTCGCCGCGTGGCTGGCCGAGCGCATGCCCGAGACCCAGCGCGCCGCGGTCGTGCACGGCGACTTCCGCATCGGCAACCTCATGTACGCGCCCGGAAGTCCGGCGCGCGTCGCGGCGATCCTCGACTGGGAGATGGCGACCCTGGGCGACCCGCTCGCCGACCTCGGCTACTTCACCGCCACGTACGCCCGCCCCGGATCCGCGCCCACGCCGCTCGAACTGACGCCCGTCACCCGGCTCGACGGGTTCCCCGACACCGCGGAGCTCGTCGAGAGGTATGCGGCGCGGCATCCGCTCGATCTGTCGATGCTGCCCTGGTACGAAGCGCTCGCCTTCTTCAAGGCCGCCGTGTTCTGCGAGGCGCTGTACACCCGGTGGCTCGACGGCCAGCGACCGGGTGACACGTTCGGCCCGACCCTCGAGGACGGGGTGCCGCGGCTGCTCGACGCGGCGCAGGACAGGGCCGCCTCCCTTCACGGCTGACCGCCGGAATCGGAGATCCCGCGGGAGTCGGACCGATGCGCGCAGGCCTTCCGCGTCTCGCGGGATCTCCGACTTTCGCGGGACGGCGCCGGTGCTGAGGCAGCGGCATAGGCTCGAGGCAGGAGGTCCTCCCATGCCCCACGCTGTCATCGTCGATGTGGTCCGCACCCCGTCCGGGCGCGGCAAGCCCGGGGGAGCGCTGAGTGCGGTGCACCCCGTCGACCTCGTCGCGGGGGTGCTCTCGGCGCTGCTCGAGCGCAGCGGCCTCGAGTCGCGACAGATCGACGACGTGCTGATGGGATGCGTCAGCCAGGTCGCCGACCAGTCCCTCAACATCGCCCGGCAGGCGGTGCTCTCCGCCGGGTTCGACGAAACGGTGCCGGCCGTCACCATCGACCGCCAGTGCGGCTCGAGCCAGCAGGCGGCGCACTTCGCCGCGCAGGGTGTGATCGCCGGCGCGTACGACATCGTGATCGCCGCCGGCGTCGAGTCGATGAGCCGCGTGCCCCTCGGATCCAACGCCCACGGCGGCACCGTGTCGCACGGCGTCGCGCACCGATACCCCGATGGTCTCGTGAACCAGGGCGTGTCGGCCGAGCTCATCGCGCAGAAGTGGGGCTTCAGCCGCGAGCAGCTCGACGCGTACTCCGCCGAGTCGCATCGACGGGCGGCGGATGCCTGGACCCGCGGCGCGTTCGACGCGCAGGTCGTGCCGGTCTGGGGCGGCGGCCCCGAGGCCGTGGCATTCGACGAGACGGTGCGGTCCGGTACGACCGTGGAGTCGCTGTCCGGGCTGAAGCCGGCCTTCCGCACCGACGAGCTCGCGGCCCGGTTCCCCGACCTGGACTGGCGCATCACGGCGGGCAATTCGTCGCCGCTCACGGATGCGGCATCCGCTGCTCTCATCATGAGCGAGGACAAGGCCGCCGACCTCGGCCTCACGCCCCGGGCGCGCTTCCACTCGTTCGCCGTGGTCGGCGACGACCCGATGATGATGCTGACCGGGCCGATCCCCGCAACGCGGCGCATCCTCGAGCGCAGCGGCCTGTCGATCGGCGACCTCGACGCGTACGAGGTGAACGAGGCGTTCGCCTCGGTGCCGCTCGCGTGGCAGCACGACCTCGCCGCCGACCCGGCGAAGCTGAACCCGTGGGGCGGCGCGATCGCGCTCGGCCACGCGGTCGGCGCGTCGGGCACACGACTGCTCGGCACGCTGGTGTCGTACCTCGAGGCGACCGGCGGCCGCTACGGATTGCAGACGATGTGCGAGGGCGGCGGCATGGCGAACGCGACGATCATCGAGCGCCTCTAGGGCGCCGACGCCGGCGCCGTTTCGTCGAGGCAAGGGATTTCCGCCGAGACCGGGGACGTCGCCCTGGGTGTCGGCGCCGATCCCTTGTCTCGTCGATCGAGCCCGAGCTCTTCCGCGGTGCCGGGTTACGGCGCCTGCAGTCGGGCCTGCCACCGGTGGTGCTCGCGCACCAGGAGCAGGGCGAGGATGCTCCAGACGCCGAGATCGTCGGCGAATCCGAGGGGCCCGAGGACGAGCTCGGGGATCAGGTCGATCGGCGAGACCGCATAGACGACCGCAGCGGTCGCGGCGATCCACGTCGTCGGCGCGACGCGGTGCTCACCGCCCTTGAGTGCCTTGAGGAAGCTCCACCACATGCATCGAGTGTGCGCCGCGATCGACCGATGAAGGCCCGGCGAGATCAACTCGTGATGCTGAGCATTCGCTGATCGCCTCTGCAAGCGATTGCGTGAACGGCAGGAGAACGGATGCCTCGGCCCGCGGCATCCGCTCCATTAAGGCCTTCTCATGATGTAAGCGCTTGCAGTTCTTATGAACCTGCTGTTAGTGTCGGCCGCACAACTGCACCGCGGGCACGTCGGCGTGCCCACCGCCCCACCCCAGGAGCTCCCGTGTCGAAGTCGACCTCAGGACGTGCCCGCATCCTCACCGCCAGCCTTGCCGCGGCGGCGCTCATCGTGGCGGGGGGAGTGGTCGCCATCGCGCCCGCAGCCGCCGCCGAGCGCACGTTCGCGCTCGTCGGCAGCCTGCAATCCGAGCTCGGATGCGCCGACGACTGGAAGCCCGACTGCGCGGCGACCGAGCTCGCCGCCACCGACACCGCGGGCGTCTACGCCGCCGAGTTCGACGTGCCGGCAGGCTCATACGAGTACAAGGTGGCCGTCGACGACGCGTGGGACGAGTCGTACGGACTGGGTGGCGGGGGCGACAACATCCCGCTGACGATCGACGGCCCGTCGACGCTGCGCTTCGTGTTCGACGACAACACGCACCGCGTGGGCCTCGAGGCGAAGAGCCTGCGCGCCGGGTACACGGCCGACGACGATGAGCTCGTCGCCGCGCCGGTGCGGCAGCCGGGAAGCCAGGAGCAGTTCTACTTCGTGATGACCGATCGCTTCGCGAACGGCGACACCGCGAACGACCAGGGCGGGCTCGCCGGCGACCGTCTCATCACCGGCTTCGACCCGACCGACAAGGGCTTCTACAACGGCGGCGACATCGCGGGCCTGCGCGAGAAGCTCGACTACATCGACGGCCTCGGCACGACCGCGATCTGGCTGACCCCGAGCTTCAAGAACAACCCCGTGCAGGGCGAGGGCGCGAACGCGAGCGCCGGCTACCACGGGTACTGGATCACCGACTTCACGCAGATCGACCCGCACCTCGGCACCAACGCCGAGCTCGAGGCGCTCATCGCCGAGGCGCACGCCAAGGGCATCAAGGTCTACTTCGACATCATCACGAACCACACGGCCGACCTGATCTCGAACACGCAGGGCCAGTACTCGTACATCGACCAGGCGACGAGCCCGTACAAGGACGCCTCGGGCACGCCCTTCGATCCGGCCGACTACGCGGGCACCGACACCTTCCCCGAGCTGGACGCCGCGACCTCGTTCCCCTACACGCCCGTCGTGAACGACGCGACCGCGAAGGTCCCCGCGTGGCTGAACGACCCCACGCTGTACCACAACCGCGGTGACTCGACCTGGTCGGGCGAGTCGGTCACGTACGGCGACTTCTCGGGCCTCGACGACCTGATGACCGAGCACCCGACCGTCGTGAACGGGTTCGTCGACGTCTACCAGAACTGGATCGACCTCGGCATCGACGGCTTCCGCATCGACACCGCCAAGCACGTGAACTTCGAGTTCTGGCAGACCTGGACCACCGAGGTGCTCGACTACGCGCACTCGCTCGGCAAGGACGACTTCTTCATGTTCGGCGAGGTCTACGACGCCGACCCCGTGAAGCTGTCGCCCTACGTCCGCGACACCGACATGAACTCGGTGCTCGACTTCACCTTCCAGTCCTCGGCCGTCAGCTACGCCGCCGGCAACAGCGCGAAGGGACTGCAGTCCCTGTACGCGGGCGACGACTGGTACACCACGACCGACACGTCGGCGACGGCGCTGCCGACCTTCCTCGGCAACCACGACATGGGCCGTGTCGGCTACATGCTGCAGTCCACCCCGAACGCGCTCGAGCGCGACCTGCTCGCGCACGACCTGATGTTCCTCGGCCGCGGCCAGCCCGTCGTGTACTACGGCGATGAGCAGGGCTTCGCGGGCACCGGCGGCGACAAGGACGCACGCCAGACGCTCTTCGCGACCGAGGTCGCCGAGTACCAGAACCAGAAGCTGATCGACGGCACCCCCGCCGGCTCGGTCGACCGCTACGACACGAACGCGCCGGTCTACGAGCGCATCGCCGACCTCGCCGCGCTGCGCGAGGCCCACCCGGCCCTGGTCACGGGCGCGCAGATCGAGCGCTACGCCGACAACGGCGCCGGCGTCTACGCCTTCTCGCGCGTCGACCGCGACGAGAAGGTCGAGTACCTGGTCGCGCTCAACAACACGACGGCGGACAAGACCGTGAACGTCCCGACGCTCACCGCGAACGCCTCGTTCGCCCCGGTGTACGGCACCGCCGCGGGCCTGTCGACGGATGCCTCGGCCGAGGCATCCGTCACCGTCCCGGCACTTTCGGCCGTCGTCTACCGCGCCGGGACGACGGTGTCGGCTCCGGAGTCGCCGATCGCCATCTCGGTGAGCGCACCCGGCGCGGGCGCCGCTCTCACGGGCTCGGTCGCCGTCAGCGCCGACGTCGACGACACGACGTGGCAGGAGACGACCTTCTCGTGGCGCGTCGCCGGGTCCGACGAGTGGCACGCGCTCGGCACCGCCGAGGACACCGACCCGCGCGTCTTCCACACGGTGAAAGGCCTCGCGGACGGCACGCTCGTCGAGTACCGCGCGGTCACGACCGACGCCGCCGGGCACCACGCCGCCGCCTCGACCTACGCGTCGGTGGGCAACTCCGTGTCGCTCGTCGTGGAGGAGGAGCCCGAGTCGCCGATCGACATGGTGACCGTGCCCGGAAGCCTCAACTCCGAGATGGGCTGCGCCGGCGACTGGACCCCCGGCTGCGAGGCGGCGAAGCTCACGCTCCGCGCCGACGGCATCTGGGCCGGCACGTTCGACCTTCCTGCGGGCGACTACGAGTACAAGGTCGCGATCAACGGCACGTGGGACGTCAACTACGGCGCGAACGGCGCCCCGGGCGGCGGGAACATCACGATCTCGCACGCCGGCGGCCCGATCACGTTCTACTTCGACCCGCGCTCGAACATCGTGCAGTCGACGGCGGAGGGCCCCATCGTCACCCTGCCGGGTTCGGCGCAGAGCGAGCTGGGCTGCGCCGGCGACTGGGCGCCCGAATGCCTCGCGACGCTCATGGCCGATGGCGACAAGGACGGCGTCTACGAGTTCTCGACCGACAAGATCCCCGCGGGCGCCTACGAGCTCAAGGTCGCGCACGGCCTCAGCTGGAACGAGAACTACGGCGTCGGCGGAGCCCCGGGCGGCGCGAACTACTCGTTCAGCGCGAGCGACGGCAAGCTGATCGTCTTCCGCTACACCCTCGCCACCCACGTGCTCGAGATCGAGGTCACAGACCCGCCGCTGGCCGGCGTGGGCGAGCAGCGCGCGCACTGGATCGACGCCCGCACGATCGCGTGGCCGGCCGACCTCGGCGCCGTGCCCGCCGACGCCTCGTGGCAGCTGCACGCCTCGGCCGATGCGACGATCGCCCTCGTTGACGGCGAGGTCACCGGCGGCGACGCGATCGACCTCACGGTCGTCGACGGCGGCCTCACCGCCGAGCAGAAGGCCGACTTCCCGGCTCTCGCGAACTTCGTCGCGCTGCGCGTGCCGGACGGGACGGTCCCCACGCCCTCTCCAGGCGCCGCTGGCGCGTCGCCCGGAGCCTCTGGGCGCGTGGGCCCAGCTGCCGCCCTCGTCCGCGGCCAGCTCGCGGTGTCGCAGCGCGACGCTGAGGGCGTGCTCTCGGGCTTCACCGGTATGCAGATCCCGGGTGTGCTCGACGACCTCTACGCGGACGCCGTGGCCGATGCCGCGCTCGGCGTGAGCTTCACGGCCAACAAGCCGACGTTCCGCCTGTGGGCGCCCACCGCCCAGAGCGCGACCCTTCTCACGTGGGACGCGGGCGCCGGCGGCGACCCCGTGCGCCACGAGGCGGCGTGGGACGCGGCATCCGGAATCTGGACCGTCGCAGGCACGAAGGCGCTGAAGGGCGACGAGTACCTGTGGGAGGTCGTCGTCTACGCGCCGACCACCGGCGCGATCGAGACCAACCAGGTCACCGACCCGTACTCGGTCGCGCTCACGACGAACTCCGAGCGCTCTGTCGCGATCGACCTCGCCGACAAGCAGTGGCGCCCGAAGGGCTGGGAGAAGACGAAGGCGCCCGTGATCGACCGCCCTGTCGACCGTGCGATCTACGAGCTGCACGTGCGCGACTTCTCCATCACCGACGAGTCGGTGCCCGAGGCCGAGCGCGGCACGTATCGTGCCTTCACCCGTGACAGCGCGGGCACGAAGCAGCTGCGCCAGCTCGCCGACGCCGGCATCAACACGGTGCACCTGCTGCCGACCTTCGACATCGCCACGATCGAGGAGGACCGTTCGAAGCAGGCCGTGCCCGACTGCGACCTGGCGTCGTACGCGGCCGACAGCACCGAGCAGCAGGCGTGCATCGAGAAGATCGTCGACGCCGACGGTTTCAACTGGGGCTACGACCCGTTCCACTACACGACACCCGAGGGCTCGTACGCCGTCGACCCCGAGGGCGGGGCGCGCGTGGGCGAGTTCCGTGAGATGGTCGGCGCGCTGCACGGCATGGGCCTGCAGGTCGTGCTCGACCAGGTGTTCAACCACACCTCGGCGTCGGGTCAGGCTCCGACGTCGGTGCTGGACCAGGTGGTGCCCGGGTACTACCAGCGCCTCAACCTCGCGGGCGGCGTCGAGACCTCGACGTGCTGCCAGAACGTGGCGACCGAGCACGAGGTGGCGCAGAAGCTGATGGTCGACTCCGTCGTGACCTGGGCTCGCGACTACAAGGTCGACGGCTTCCGCTTCGACCTGATGGGCCACCACTCCAAGGAGAACATGCTCGCGATCCGCGCGGCGCTCGACGAGCTCACGCTCAAGGGCGACGGCGTCGACGGCACGGCGATCTATCTCTACGGCGAGGGCTGGAACTTCGGCGAGGTCGCGAACAACGCCCTCTTCGAACAGGCCACGCAGGGCCAGCTCGGCGGCACCGGCATCGGCACCTTCAGCGACCGGCTGCGCGACGCTGTGCACGGCGGCAGCCCTGTCGCGGGCGAGACGATCCAGCAGCAGGGCTTCGGCACCGGTCTCGGCACCGACCCCAACGGCGCGCCCATCAACGGCACGACCGAGCAGGCCCTCGCGGACCTGGCACACCAGACCGACCTCGTGAAGCTGGGACTCGCGGGCAACCTCCGCGACTACACGCTGACCGATCACACGGGCACCGTGAAGGCGGGCGACGAGCTCGACTACCGCGGCTCGCCGGCCGGCTACGCCGACCAGCCCGACGAGATCATCACGTACGTCGACGCGCACGACAACGAGACGCTGTACGACCTGTCGGTGCTGAAGCTCCCCGCCGACACGACGATGGCCGATCGCGTCCGCATGAACACGCTGTCGCTCGCGACCACGGCGTTCGGGCAGACCCCGTCGTTCTGGCACGCCGGCACCGAGCTGTTGCGCTCGAAGTCGCTCGACCGCAACAGCTACAACTCGGGCGACTGGTTCAACCGCATCGACTGGACCGGCCAGGAGTCGACCTTCGGGTCGGGCCTGCCGCGGGCCGCCGACAACGAGACGTCGTGGGCGATCAAGCAGCCTCTGCTGGCGAACCCGGCGAACAAGCCGGCGGCATCCGACATCGCCACGGCCGAGGCATCCGCTCTCGATCTCCTGCGCGTGCGTGAAGAGGTCGGGCTGCTGCGCCTCGGGTCTGCCGAGCTGATCGGCGAGAAGGTCACGTTCCCGAACAGCGGGCCGGATGCTGCACCCGGCGTGCTCACGATGCTCATCGACGACCTGGTCGGCGAGGATGTCGACCCCGAGCTCGAGGGCGCGCTGGTCGTGTTCAACGCGGGAGTCGAACCGACGACCCAGACGATCTCGTCGCTCGCCGGCCGCTCGTTCTCGCTGACGCCGGCGCTCGCGAACGGCTCGGACGCGGTCGTGAAGACGACCATGTGGGATGCCTCGACCGGCACCGTGACGGTGCCCGCGCGGTCCGCGGTGGTGCTGGTCGACCGCGAGCCGGTGGCCACGACGACGCTCGTCGCGCCGACGAAGCTGCTGGTCAAGGCGGGCGGCAGCGTGACCGTGGCGGGCAAGGTCACCGCCGCCGACGGGTCCGCGCCGGTCGGCACGGTGACCGTCACCGACAACGGCAAGGTCGTCGCGAGCGTCGAGCTCACCGCGGGGGCGAAGGGCAAGGTCGCGGTCGACGTGAAGCTCTCGGGCCGGGGCGTGCACCTGATCCGCACCGCGTTCACCGGCACCGGCGACTACGAGGGCTCGCGGGCCGCGATACCCGTCCCCGTGCTCGTCTACTGACAGGTCCTGCCGGGCGGGCGCATCCCGCCCGGCAGGACGCTGCGGTCAGGGCGCGAGCCGGGTGAGCAGGAGGTCGGCGGTGCGGGAGACCGCCGACAGCTGCCACGGCACCACGACGAGGGCGATGACGGCGAAGATCGCGATCGTCGACAGGCTCGCTCGGCGGACGAGGCGGTCGACGAGCAGTCCCAGGACGGTGATGATGGCAACGGTCGCGCCCGCGACGCTCGCGAATGCCATGCGCACGTAGGCGGCGTCGTCGGGAGCTTCGTAGCCGGTGGTCAGCAGCGCGAGCCCGATCGGCACGAGGACGAGGCCCCCGAGAAGGATGAGAGGCGCGGAGAAGCCGCGCAGGCTCGTACCGGGGCGGGGCTTCGTCGCGACGTCCGTCATGGCGCGCGCCTAGGGGAGCGGGGACCCGATGCGCAGCAGGTTCCCGTTGCGGTCGACGACGGCGAACTCGCACATGTCGTAATCGGTGTCGACCGGCCCGGCGATGCGGCTGCCCGTGGGTGGATCGGGCTCCACCAGATCGGCCCACGCGGCGTGGAGCTGCCGGGCGTCGTCGACGTAGAGGTAGCACATCGACGCCGTGGACAGCGGGTCCACCGACGGATCCTCCGTGAAGTGCAGCTCGATCGCGCCGCGCCCGATGATGAGGTACTGCCACACCTCGGGCGGCGCGCCCCGATTCTCGAACCCGAGCCGTTCGTAGAACGACAGGGTCTCGGCGAGGTCGCGGCTGAGAAGGATCGGGACGGCGCGCTCGCTCATCCCCGCAGGCTAGCGTGCGCGCCGGTGGCGGCGACAGAGCTAGAGGAGCTCCATCAGCTGCGGGCCGAACACCGCGACGGCGGCCGCGGCGACGCCTGCCACTCCGATCGCGGCGATCGTCACGACGACGATGTTGCCGCCGATCGTGAGGAGCAGCGCGGCGGCGGTGGACAGCTCGCGGTGGCGGGTGACCGGGACGGTGGACGTGGTGCTGGTCATGTCTTCGACGCTACGGAGCCGGATGCGGCGCCGCGTCAGCCCGGAGTCTCATCCGGGTCCACCCGGAGGATGATCTCTCCGGTCGAGACCGGGGGCACACTCACGTCGAAAAACTTCTTGGTCAAACTGTCGACATCGTCGCCCGTCAGGCGACGACCGGAGTGAGGCTGGCGGACAGCCGCCCACAACCGGAAGGATCACCCCATGAAGTACATGATGTTCGTCGTCACGTCGCTCGAGCCCGATGCCGAGACCGACGAGTCCGACGTCGACCTGTGGGTCGACCCGCTCGACGCGAGCGGCAAGCGCGTCATCGGCGAGGTGCTCGCGCCGCAGGCCGACTCCACGGTGGTGAAGGTGCGCGGCGGCAAGGTCCTCACGAGCCGCGGTCCGTACGTCGAGACGGCGGAGGTCATCTGCGGCTTCGACATCCTCGAGGTGGAGAGCCTGGAGGAGGCGATCGAGATCGCGTCGCGGCATCCGATGGCACGGAACGGCCAGCTCGAACTGCGCCCGTTCATGGTCTGGGACCAGTGACACGAAGAGACGGCCCCCACCCGGAGGTGGGGGCCGTCTCGTGTGCGGTGTGTCAGTCCGCGGTGCTCTCGCGACGCTTGCGGATCACGAAGAGCGCCGCGCCGGCGATCATCAGCAGGGCTGCGCCGCCGACCGCGATGCCCCACGGGAACTCCGAGCCGGTCGCGGCGAGGGCCCCGGGAGCCACGACCGTGACGCCCACCTCGATCGGGTCGAGACCCGCTGACGTGATCACCAGGCGGTGGTCGCCGAGCGCGATGTCCGACGGGATCGCGACGGTGAAGCTCAGACGGCCCTGCGCGTCGGCGGCCGGGATGCCCGAGACCACGACCGGGTCGCTGAAGAGCGTCGCGGCCACCGTCTGGCCAGGCTCGAGGCCCGAGAGCGAGACGCGCAGCGTGCCGCCCTGCTCGACACGGCCGGAGCCCACGTCGACCTTCGCCCAGTCACCGCCGCGCTGCACGCCCGCCGCCGGCGGGTTGCCGCCGGGGTTCACGGGCGTGGGCGGGGTGGTGGTGCCGGGGTCGGTACCCGGGTCGGTGCCCGGGTCCGTGCCGGGGTCGGTGCCCTCGACCGGGGGCTGCTCGCCGATCAGGTACGCGCGGTTCGCGGGCGACGGTGCGACCGGCCCACCGGCGGCGGCGAAGAAGTCCACCGTCGCCTGCAGGTCGATCTGGCCCGAGTCGAGCACGTTCGTGCCGTCGGCGAAGGAGAAGAAGTTGTCGCCACCGGCCGAGAGGAACGAGTTCGTCACGACGCGGAAGGTGTCCGTCGGGTCGATCTCCTCACCCTGGTACTGCATCGACACGACGTGCGCATCGCGGGCGGCCGCCGGGTCGTACTCGAACGTGAAGCCCTTCGAGACGCCGAGGGCGAGCTTCGGGCGCGACGCGCCGTCGGGCTGCCACTGCTGCTCGAGGATCTCCTTGATCTGCGCGCCGGTCAGGTCGAGCGTCACCAGGGTGTTGCCGAACGGCTGGACGTTCGCGACCTCGCGGTACGACATCGCGCCGTTGTCGTCGCCGAACAGCAGGTCGTTGCGGAGGCCGCCCGGGTTCATGAACGCAATCTGCGCGTCCTGACCGCCGTAGCCCGGGTTCGCGCTCGTCGCCCACAGGTAGACGTCGGCGACGGTGTTGCCGAGCGTGGAGTGCACGCCACGATCCTCGCTGCCGGTCGAGGTCTTGCCCCGGAGGATGTCGGCCGTGATCGAGCCGACCTGCACCTGGCCCTTCTCGTTCGCGACCTTCACGGCCTCGTCGACGATCGACTTCGTCTCGGCATGCGGGTACGCGACGTGCTGGCTCACGACCGAGTCGTACAGCGATACGGTGCCGCCGGTGATCGACTCGAGCTCGCCTGTCTCGGTCAGCTCGATGTCGAGGGTGCCGAGGGCGGTGCCGTACTGGTGCGCCTGGATGACCGGGCGACCGCCGATCTCGTGCGCGTACCGCTGGTGCGTGTGCGCCGAGACGATGGCGTCGATGTCGTCCGACGCGTTCTCCACCAGGTCACCGAACGCGTCGTCGGCCTGGCTGGCCTCGAGCGCCGAGCTCGCGGCGCCCTCGTGGGCGAGCAGGATGACGACGTCGGCGCCCTCGTCCACTGCGTCCGCCGCCGCGTCGTTGGCCGAGTCGACCAGGTCGCGGAACTCGATGTCGGCGATGCCGTCGGGGCTCACCATGCCGGCCGTCTGCGTCGTGACGACGCCGACGAACGCGATCTTCGTGCCGTTGACCGTCTTGATCGTGTACGGCTGCAGCGCGGGAACGTCGGTGCCCTTCGTGAAGACGTTGGCGCCGAGGGCGAAGTCGCTCATCGCGTCGGCGTTCTGGTCGCCCTCGTAGCTCGGGATGACGTCGTTCACCAGGTCGTCGAAGCCCTGGTCGAACTCGTGGTTTCCGACCGCGCTGGCGTCGAGGCCGGCCGCGACCAGCGCGTCGATCGTCGGGTCGTCGTCGTCGATGAACGACTCGAACGCCGAGGCGCCGATGTTGTCACCGGCCGAGACGAACAGCGTGTTCGGGTTCTGCTGACGGTACTTGTCGACAGCGCCCGCGAGCACCGCCGCACCCGCGACTCCGCCGGTCTCCTGCATGAGGCGCCCGTGGAAGTCGTTGATCGTCAGCACGCGCACGTCGGGCTGCGAGGCGGTGAGCTGCTCGACGTCCCAAACGGTGGTGGTGCCCGAGACCTCGCTGCCCACGACGAGCTGCGGAGTGCCGGTCGACGAGCGCAGCGCCGAGATGAACTGGATGCCCTCGGGGCCGAGGTCGCCGGCAGCGGACGTCTTCACGTCCTTCGTGAAGTCGCGGTTGTTGACGTAGGTGACGTACTGCGCCGCCGCGGGGTCGGTGATGTCGTAGACCATCACGCCGCCGACGCGCTCCAGACCGACGAAGGCGTAGGTCTTGCCGCCGACGACGCCGACCGTGACATTCTCGGGCTCGGGGCCCTTGTCGTCGCTGCGGTCGTTGCTGGTGTTGTTGTCGTTGCTGGCGTTGAAGACCAGCCCCGGGATCTGCGACGTGATCTGCTCGAAGTCGTCACCCGAGTCGAACACCAGGTTGCCCTTGGTATCCCAGATCGAGAACGAGCGACCGCCGTAGGCATACAGCTCGCTGTAGCAGTCGGCGCCGTCGGCCTTGCCGAGGTCGGTGACCACCTTCAGGCGACCGAGGACGTCGTCCTTCTGGATGTTCGCGATCTCCGAGAGCGGGCCGGTCGCGCAGATGCCGGCGAGGCCGTCCTTGCCGAGGTCCTTGATGCGGGCCTCGTCGATGAAGTACGAGTCGGTGTCTTCCGCACCCCACTCGCGCGCGTCGCCCTCGTTCGCGGTGACGAGGTACGTCGCGGTCTTGCCGCCGACGGTCGCCTGGAACGACTGGATGCCGTCGGGCATGTAGAGGCCCTTGAGCCCGGGGTAGGTCTTGATGTTGACGGTCGGAGCGCCCTGCGGGTCGCGGTCGCTCGCGTCGAGACCGTTGCCCGCGATGCCGTAGTCCTTGTACCCGAGCGGGAGGATCGAGGTGATCTCGGGCTTGGTGAGGTCGATGACCGCGATCGCGTTGGCCTCCTGCAGCGCCGCGTAGGCGGTGGTGCCGTCGACCGTGATGTACTCCGGCTCGAGGTTGCGGCTCACGCGGTTGGCAGTGAGGGGCTTGTCGCCCTGGTCGGGTGCAGCGACGTCCGGGCCGAACACACGCACCTTCGGGTCGAGCGTCTTGGTGCCACCGGCCTCGAAGGCGCCGAAGCCGGCGGTCTTGACCGCACTCTGGGCCGGAGCGGCGACGCCGGCCGGAAGCGTCACGACGCTGATCGAGCCCTCGGGGTCGAGCGAGAAGTCGTCGGCGGGCTCGCCCTCGTTCGCCACGACCGCGTACTTGCCGTCCTTTGAGACGGTGACCATGTCGGGAAGGGCCCCGACCTCGACCTGTCCGAGCACCGCGGCTTCGGCCGAGTCTTTGTTCGCGTCGAAGAACACGAGGTGACCCTTGTCGGTCTTCTCCTCGGCTTCGAAGGCGACCACCCCCAGGCCGTCGTCGCGGACGGCGAGGGAGTTGGCGACACCCGTCGAGGCGATCGAGAACAGTTCGGTCGGGTGCTCGGGGTCGGTGTTGTCGAGCACGACCACCGTGCCGGCCTGCGCGTTGACCACGAACAGGCGGTCGCGGTAGGCCTGCACGATCTCGGCGGCGGACTCCCCATAGACACCGGACTCGTGCGTTCCGAGCGGGGTCAGCGAGAGGGCGGCGTTCGGGGCGGAGTCGCTGAAGTAGTCCGGAACGAGCGCGGCGGATGCCGCGGTGCTGCTTGTCAGCGCGAGCGCGCAGACGGCCGCGGTCGTCGCGGTGAACGCGACGGCGCGGCGGAGAAGATGCGAAGGCATGCGTGTCCTCGGTAAGGGGGTGACGGGTGCGATACGGAATGGAACCCAGCGTCCAGACCGAATCGGTTCGAGCCTCTCTAGCGAAGGTGACCCCAGGGTGAACGGCACAAGACCACTCGGGTACACGGATTACCGAGCAACTACATGGATGTCCTAGTATTCTGGAAGTCGTGACGAAGCCGTCACCCTGACTCACCGGAGAGACGTATGGACGCCACCCCTGTCCCCGTGCTCGCTCCCGTCGCCATCAGCGAAGACGAGCGCGCAGCCATCATCGAAGCCGTGCGCGATTTCGCGCAGTCCGAACTCGCGCCGCACGCGCTGGAGTGGGACAGGGCATCGCACTTCCCCCGCGAGACGCTGCAGCTCGGCGGCGAACTCGGTCTCGGCGGCATCTACGTCCGCGAGGACGTCGGCGGCTCAGGTCTCTCGCGCTCCGACGCGGCCGCGATCTTCGAGGAGCTGGCGAAGGGCGACCCCGCCATCGCCGCCTACATCTCGATCCACAACATGGTGGCGTGGATGATCGACACGTACGGCACCGACGCTCAGCGCCAGGAGTGGCTTCCGCTCCTGACCTCGATGCAGGGCTTCGGCAGTTACTGCCTCACCGAGCCGGGTGCCGGGTCCGACGCCGCCGCCATCGCGACGAGCGCGATCCGGTCGGGCGACGAGTATGTGCTGACCGGCGTCAAGCAGTTCATCTCCGGCGGGGGCGAGGCATCCGTCTACATCGTCATGGCCCGCACCGACGCCGATGCCGGCGCGCGCGGCATCACCGCGTTCCTCGTGCCGGCTGACACCCCCGGGCTGTCGTTCGGGCAGCTCGAGCACAAGATGGGATGGAACGCCCAGCCGACGCGGCAGGTGATCCTCGACGAGGTGCGCGTTCCCGCCGCGAACATCCTCGGCGGCGAGGGCCAGGGCTTCAAGATCGCGATGTCGGCGCTCGACGGCGGCCGCATCAACATCGCCGCCTGCTCGCTGGGCGGTGCGCAGTGGGCCCTCGACCGCGCGGTGACCTACGTGCACGAGCGCTTCACCTTCGGTGAGCCGCTGGCCGAGAAGCAGGCAGTGGTGTTCGCGCTCGCCGACATGGCCACCGAGCTGCGGGCGGCACGCGCGCTCGTGCGCGACGCCGCCGCCGCCCTCGACGCGAAGGCGCCCGACGCCTCCATGCAGTGCGCGATGGCCAAGCGGTTTGCCACGGACGCGGGCTTCACCGTCGCGAACCAGGCGCTGCAGCTGCACGGCGGCTACGGTTACCTCCACGAGTACGGGATCGAGAAGGTGGTGCGCGATCTGCGTGTGCATCAGATCCTGGAGGGGACGAACGAGATCATGCGCGTGATCATCGGCCGCCAGCTGCTCGCGCACTGACGATCTCAGGACGAGGAGGTCCGACATGAAGGTCGCATTCCTGGGGCTCGGCCATATGGGCCTGCCCATGGCACGGAATCTCTCCGGCAGCGGACACGAGGTGGTCGGCTTCGACCTCTTCCCCGCCGCGGTCGACGCGGCGCGAGAGGCGGGGCTGACCGTCGCGGATTCGGGAACGGATGCCGCCACCGCCGCGGACGTCGTCATCACGATGTTCCAGTCCGGCGCGCAGGTGCTGGAGGCCTATCGGGGCTCCGGCGGGGCTGAAGGGCTCCTCGGGGTCGCAGCATCCGGAGCACTGTTCATCGACTGCTCGACGATCGCCGTGGACGAGGCGCGCGCCGCGCACGCGCTCGCCGAGGCGGCCGGGCATCGCTCGCTCGACGCCCCGGTCTCGGGCGGGGTGGTCGGCGCCGAGAACGCCACGCTCGCGTTCATGGTCGGCGGCACGGACGACGACTTCGAGGCGGCACGGCCGCTCCTCGAGGCGATGGGCCGCCGCGTCGTGCACTGCGGAGGCGCCGGGCTCGGCCAGGCCGCGAAGGTGTGCAACAACATGATCCTCGCGGTGTCGCAGATCGCGGTGGCCGAGGCGTTCGTGCTGGGGGAGCGGCTGGGGCTCTCGCACCAGGCCCTCTTCGACGTCGCCTCGAACGCGTCGGGCCAGTGCTGGGCGCTGACGACGAACTGCCCCGTGCCGGGTCCCGTGCCGACGAGTCCCGCGAACCGCGACTACCAGCCGGGATTCGCGGGCGCCCTCATGAACAAGGACCTGGGCCTCGCCGAGCAGGCGATCCAGCTCACGGGGGTGGATGCCCGCATGGGCATGCTTGCGCGCGAGATCTACGCCCACTACGCGGACGGCCCCGGCGCCGGCGAGGACTTCTCGGGCATCATCAACTCGATCCGCGAGTTCTCGGACTGACCCGCCTTCCCGGCGCATCTACGATCGAACGGACCGCACCGATGCGGCCGGGACGGAGCACGCATGACCGAGTACGAGACGATCCTCGTCGAGACCCGCGGCCGGGTCGGGTGGATCACCCTCAACCGGCCGGAGGCGCTCAACGCGCTGAACTCCCAGGTGTGCCGCGACGTCGTGGCCGCGGCATCCATCTTCGATGCCGACGAGGGGATCGGCGCGATCGTCGTGACCGGCTCGGAGCGCGCGTTCGCCGCGGGCGCCGACATCAAGGAGATGGAGTCCAAGAACGGGCTCGAGATGCTGATGGGCGACCACTTCGGCGGCTGGACGCAGTTCGCCGCCGTGCGCACGCCGGTGATCGCCGCCGTCTCGGGCTACGCGCTCGGCGGCGGGTGCGAGCTGGCGATGATGTGCGACATCATCCTCGCGGCCGACACCGCGAAGTTCGGGCAGCCCGAGATCAACCTCGGCGTCATCCCGGGCATGGGCGGCTCGCAGCGCCTCATCCGCGCGGTCGGCTACTACAAGGCCGCCGAGCTCATCCTCACGGGACGGATGATGGATGCTGCGGAAGCCGAGCGGTCGGGACTCGCCTCGCGCGTCGTGCCCGCGGCCGACCTGTTGGCCGAGGCGCAGAAGACGGCCGAGGCGATCGCGTCGAAGAGCCTCCCGTCGCTGTACGCCGCGAAGGCCGTGCTGGACGCCGCGCAGGAGACCTCGCTCTCCGAGGGCCTGCGCCTCGAGAAGCACGTGTTCGCGAGCCTCTTCGACACCGCGGACCAGAAGGAGGGCATGGCCGCCTTCCGCGAGAAGCGCGCTCCCGAGTTCACGGGGCGCTGACTCCGCCCGCTGATCACGCCCTGGACGCGGTCGCGACCTGGGGGTCAGAGCGGGTCGGGCATCGGGCGGGGCTCGGTGAAGTCGCCGGCGCCCTTGCGGAAGCGTGCGATGATCCGCACGAGCTCGGTCGTGTCGGCGTCGGTGAGGCCCGGGTCCTCGAAGACCTCGGTGTTCAGCGCCGTGGTCGCGCGCTCCACGAGCTCGCGCCCGGTGTCGGTGAGCACGAGCATCGCCGCGCGGCCGTCGCCAGGGTGCGGCTCGCGCGAGACGAGGCCGTCGCGGGCCAGGCGGTCGACGGTGTTCGTGACGCTCGTCGGGTGCACCTGCAGGCGGGCGATGGCGCTGGCCATCGGCATCCGTCCCTCTCTGGTGAAGCCGAGCAGGCGCAGCATCTCGTACCGGGCGAACGACAGCCCGAACGGCTTGAGCGCGGTGTCGATGCGCGCGAAGAGGAGCTGCTGCGCGCGGATGATCGACGTCACGGCGGTCATGCCCGCGGCCGCGTCCTCCCAGCCATGGGCGATCCACTGGCGCTTGGCTTCGGCGATCGGGTCGACCGGAAGACGCCTGGGTGCTGCCATGTCGACCTCCTCGTCCCCACCGTACCGGTGGACCGGGCTGACGACGGACACGCGGATGCCGCGAAACGGCCGCTTATGTATACACACGGCGGGTCACGGGTCGGTCATCGCCGGTTCATTTCGCGGGATTGGGTACATTGCGGCGCGAGCCATAGACTCGTGCCCAGCGTGAGGAGATCGTATGAAGATCGTCGTCCTGGTCAAGGAAGTCCCGGATACCTATGGGGATCGCAAGCTGTCGCTCGAGACCGGCCTGGCCGATCGCGGCGCGAGCGAGACGGTGCTCGACGAGATCGGTGAGCGGGCGCTCGAGGTCGCGTTGTCGTACGCCGACAAGACGCCGGGCACCGAGGTGGTCGTGCTCTCGATGACGCCGGAGTCGTCGGCGGCGACGGTGCGCAAGGGGCTCGCGATGGGTGCCGCGTCGGCGGTGCAGGTCGTCGACGAGGGGCTGCTCGGCGCCGACCTGGGGCTGACGGCCGAGGTGCTGGCGGCGGCGCTGCAGCGCACCGGGTTCGACCTGGTGATCGGCGGCAACCTGTCGACCGACGGGGTGGGCGGGATCGTCCCCGCGATGGTGGCCGAGATCCTCGACGTGCCGTCGGCGACGTACCTCAGCTCGGTCGAGATCCGCGAGGGCGAGGTGCTCGGCACGCGCGCCTCGGACGGGGCGACGCTGCAGGTGACGGCGGCGCTGCCGGCGGTGATCTCGATCACCGAGGCGCTGCCCGACGCGCGCTTCCCCAACTTCAAGGGCATCATGGCGGCCAAGAAGAAGCCGTTCGAGACCCTGTCGCTCGCCGAGCTCGAGATCGACCCGCACGATCCCGATGCGTCGCGCTCGATCGTGATCGCACTGAGCGAGAAGCCGCCGCGCGAGGCCGGCGTCAAGATCGTCGACGAGGGGGATGCGGGCCAGAAGCTCGCCGACTTCCTCATCCAGAACCGGCTCGCGTGAGGTGCCCCGATGACGTTTGCAGATGACTCGATCCTGGTCCTCCTCGACACCACGCCCTCGGGCGGGCTCGCCAAGACGGCGGCCGAGCTGCTGGGCGCTGCCGCCTCGGTGGGCACGCCGGTCGCGGTGATCGTCGGCGACGCCGCGTTGGCGACGGATGCTGCGGCCCTGGGCGCCGCGTCGGTGCTGGTCGCGCCGGCCGGCGAGGGCCTGTCGGTGCCGCGGGTGGACGCGCTGACGGAGGCCGCCGACCTGGTGCGCCCGGACGCGATCCTGGTGGCGAACTCGGTGGAGGGCCGCGAGGTCGCCGGCCGGTATGCCGCCCGCACCCGCTCGGGTGTCGCCGCGGACGCGGTCGGTGTCTCGCGTGACGCGGAAGGCGTGGTCGCGCATCACTCGGTCTACGGCGGCGCGTACAACGTCGACTCGGCCGTCACCTGGGGTGCGCCGGTCATCACGATCCGCCAGGGCTCGATCGACGCCCGCGCCGACGCGGTCGACGGAGTCGAGGGGGAGCCGCTCGAGGTGCGCGCCTCGAGCCGTCGCGCCGCGACCGTGACCTCGGTCGACGAGGCTGTGGTGTCGTCGTCGCGCCCCGAGCTGCGTGGTGCGGCGAAGGTGGTCTCGGGCGGACGCGGACTCGGATCCGGCGAGAAGTTCGAACTCGTCGAGCAGCTCGCCGACGCGCTCGGTGCCGCGATCGGCGCGTCGCGTGCCGCCGTCGACGCCGGGTACGTGCCGTACTCGTACCAGGTCGGGCAGACCGGTGTCTCGGTGTCGCCGCAGCTGTATGTCGCGCTCGGCATCTCGGGCGCGATCCAGCACAAGGCCGGCATGCAGACCGCGAAGACCATCGTCGCGATCAACAAGGACGCCGACGCCCCGATCTTCGAGATCGCGGACTTCGGCGTGGTGGGCGATCTGTTCACGGTCGTGCCGCAGCTGATCGCCGCGCTCGAGGCGAAGAAGGCGTAACCCGGCATGGCGACGTTCGGTTCCACGGTGCGCCGCGGCCTCCCGCGCGTGCCCGGCGGCGAGCCCTGGCCGCCCGCCGGCGCCGCGCCCGGCGCGAACGGCAACGGCGCCGCTGCGCAATCCCCGCTCGTTGAGCGAGCGAGGGACGAGCGAGTCGAAACGCCCCCGGCCGGCGCGCAACCCGACGTTCGCGAGGTTCCGGCAGCGGTCGCTGCCACATCGGTGCCGGAAGTTGCGGGCGCGGATGCCGCGACCCCCGCGGTCGTGACCCCCGAGGTGTCGGTGCCCGGGGCGCGGGCCGTGCGTCGCGGCCTGCCGCGCGTCGCCGGCGGGGAGCCGTGGCCGCCGGCATCCGTCGTCCCCGCCGCTGCGGCGGAAGTGGCAGCTGTCGCCGCCACCGACACCGCCGCGCGACCAGAGGTGACACCTTCGGAGGCTGCCGTCGAGGAGAAGGTGGCACCTGTGGTCGCCACAGCCGCGGCGACCGCGCCAGAAGCGACACCTTCGGCCACGGGCGAGGGGACGAAGGCGCTCCGCCGCGGACTTCCGCGTGTGGCCGGCGGCGAGCCCTGGCCGCCGGCGGGCTTCGCGCCGACCGCGACCGCGGC